>JAIFKX010000193.1 GCA_020049335.1 Paludibacter sp.
TGCAAATTGCCGAGGTCTTTTACGTTTGTATAAGAGTTACCTACCCCTAACCCCTGAAGGGGAACAGAGTTAGTGTTACTTCTAATTATATTTGCTAAATTTATCATTTTATATAATTTAAAATTATCAATACTAATATTTCTTATTCCCCTTTAGGGGCTAGGGGTAATATTTCTTATTCCCCTTTAGGGGTTAGGGGTAATATTTCTTATTCCCCTTTAGGGGCTAGGGGTTACTTTGGCTCCATAACAATCAGCGGTATCAGCATCTCTTCCAACGAAATGCCACCATGCTGAAACGTGTTTTTATAGTAACTTACATAATGATTATAATTGTTGGGATATGCAAAAAAGTCTTTGTTGGTAGCAAAAATGTACGCCGAACTAATATTCGGACTTGTCAAACCTACTTTGGCAGGTTGTAAAATTTCAAATACTTCTTTTTTGTTGTAACTCAAATTCTTACCCACTTTATAGCGCAAATTTACATTTGTATTTTTATCGCCAATCACTTTTATGGCGTTATCGGTTTGAATAGTGCCATGGTCGGTCGTAAAAACTAATTTAGCTCCTGTTTTTGCAATGGCTTTCATCAACTCGTAAGTGGGCGAATGGCGAAACCACGACAATGTAAGCGAGCGATAAGCCTGTTCGTCGTTTGCCAATTCGCGCATCATTTTCGATTCCGTGCGCGAGTGCGAAAGCATATCGATAAAGTTGAGCACAATTACATTAAGTTGATTATTCTCGAAACGGGGTAATTGTTCAATTACTTTTTCGCAATAAGGCGATTCCATGATTTTTTGATACGAAAACGTGTAATTCTTACGGAATCGATGCAATTGTGTCTGAATCAATTCTTTTTCATTCAGATTTTTTCCTTCATCATCGTCTTCGTCCACCCACAAATCGGGGAACATTTGCTGTATTTGCAAAGGCATCAATCCAGAGAAAATAGCATTTCGAGCATATTGCGTAGCGGTAGGAAGCATGCTGCAATACATGCCTTCTTCGGTAAAAGTATAGAATTCGGCCATCAATTCCCGAATGATTTTCCATTGGTCGTAACGGAAATTATCTACCAACACAAAAAACACTTTTTCGCCTTTGTCGATAAGTGGAAAAACTTTCGTTTTGAAAATATCAGGACTTATTAAAGGTCGTTTTTCGGGACGTTCGAACCACGAAACATAATTTCGCTTCACAAATTTGGCAAAAGTTGTATTCGCTTCTGATTTTTGCATACGGAGCATTTCATCCATGCCATTGTCGGTTTCGGCAAGTTCCAATTCCCAGTAAACCAATTTTTTATACACTTCCACCCAATCTTCGTAAGTCAGCGAATCGTTTATTTGCATACCAATTCGTCCAAATTCCGAACGATAAACAGAAGTAGCATGTTCTGATACAATTTCCTTTTTATGAATATTCTTTTTGAGCGTGAGCAGTATCTGACTGGGATTGACGGGCTTGGTGAGGTAATCGGCAATTTTATTACCAATAGCCATATTCATTATGTTTTCCTCTTCGCTTTTGGTAATCATTACCATAGGCACATTTGGATCAATTTCTTTAATCAAAGCCAGCGTTTCGAGCCCACTTAATCCGGGCATATTTTCGTCTAAGAAAATAATGTCGAAACTCTCTTTCTGACAAAGTTCCACTGCATCTTTTCCATTGTTGGCGGTGGTTACATCGTATCCTTTTTCTTCGAGAAACAAAATGTAGGCGCGAAGTAAATCAATTTCATCGTCAGCCCAAAGTATGCGGTCTTTTTTCATATTTTATTTTAAATAATATTCTTGCATAAATTCAAAATAGGTCGTCATGGCGTTTTGCTGCATCATTACATTCAAATTGCGTTGCGAGCCTATTAAATTGCGATAATTTGTGCCTTTAATTTGCTCATAAAGAGCAGTTTCTTTCACAATTCGGAAAAGATAGGATTTGGCAATATTGGCATCGGCAAACGAACCTATTATTATAATTTGCTGCTTATCAACAGCATCTTTTGTTACCTTCAAATTGAGCATTCCGTAGTTTGCAGCATTAAATGTATCGAAAGCAGTTTTCAATTTTTCGAAATCAAATGTTCCACTCAGCACCGAAATTGCAACAAAGTGAGGCTCGTTGGCACGATAAGCAAATAGATTTTTAAATAGTGGCACATTATCCTCCACTGGAGCAACTTTTGGAGCAACTTGCTGTTGGGCTATAGGTTGCGTTGCTGGTTGCGATGCCGGCTGCACTGGTTTTGAGGCTGGTTGTTGCGCTTCTTTTGGCTCTGCTTTCTTTTCAGCTATTGGTTCTATTTTCTTTTCAGCTATTGGCTCTGCTTTCTTTTCAACAATTGGCTCCGTTTTCTTTTCAACAATTGGCTCGGATTTTTTCACAACAACAGGTTCCGCTTTCTTTTGTATTGTTTTTTTAGTAACCGCAGCCACTTGTTTTTCTGAAATAACTTCTTTAAAACCCGAATTTAAGAATCCAATATAAGCGTCCAATCCAAGAAAGGAAAACATAGTGCTAAAATTTGTTTCGGATATAATCACTTTACGCATATCACGAGCCGAAAATAGTTCATTCAGCAGCGAATCGCCTTTTGCCGAGTTCAAATACCATTCTGCCTCCTCGTACGAATCGAAATTGGTAATCGAAAGTACGGTTTGTGTGCTATCTAATTTTGTATTTATTAAATCAAAATCTTTCACCATAAAGCGGGTAAAGTTAAATGCTGCCACATTGAACAAGAGCTTATTAAGTCGCTCAGTAGAAGTGCCAAAAAGCAACATTAATCGATGTTTGCCTGTTTTATCAGCTACGAATTTTCGTTCTTCCACGTTGGCAAGTTCCTGTTTCACAGCCTCTTCGCGACGAGCAAGCAATGAACCCGACGAAGTACCAGCTTTTGCTTCATTGCCTTGTTTTATTAGTGCCAAAATATCTTTGGACATGGAGCTAACCTCACTTTTCGGATATTTTTCGACCAATGCGGTAAGCGTCGAATCAAACACTTCTTGTTTATCGGTTTTGCCAATACTCAATGCATTCAGAAACAAAAACTTAGGCATTAAAGAGGAAAGTGGATAGGTTTTTTGAACGTATTCAGCATTTGCTTTTACGGTTTTAAAGTCGCTGGCATTGTAAGCCGTATAAGTGGCAAAATAAAGTGAATCTTGCACTTGGTACATACGGTTAAGTCGTTCAAAATAATCGGGTTGCGAAATTACTTCCACATATTTCGATTCGGGGAAATTTGCAATTAACTTGGCTTTGTAACCTTCGGCAGCCGATGTGTTTTCCAACCGTGTTTGCAGTAGGTAGCTGTAATAATAGGTTTCTACACGTCGCGAATCTGTTGGGAAACGGCGATCAAATTCATCAAATGTTTTTAT
Source organism: Paludibacter sp. (assembly GCA_020049335.1). Lineage (GTDB taxonomy): Bacteria > Bacteroidota > Bacteroidia > Bacteroidales > Paludibacteraceae > Paludibacter. The sequence goes on from JAIFKX010000193.1 coordinate 3,395, forward strand.
TGCCAGCGGCAAATCTTCTACTTTATCCTTGTAAATAAAGCCCATATTGTAAAGCGCATTCGCCAGCTCTTCGTTCGATTTCTCGAATTGCGATTTCGTAATTGGGATTTGACGTAGGTAAAAATCCAATGATTTACGATCGTCCGTTACTGCTGAGTCTTTTTGTAAACTATCTGCTGGTAAGCCAGTTGTGTTTGCAGCGGCAGCGGCCGTGGCAGCTTCATCGTTAAATAGCGAAGCCGTTTTATTTGTTCGCCTCCAGTTATCTTCCAATTTACGCGTTCCCCATTTTTTGCGGAAATCGGTAACGCCCGTTTTTATAATGGCAGGATTGTAAAAATACCAATCGCCCGTTTGTGGTCCCATCCCAATGGGCGGCATCATGTCAAAATTATCGTCGAAATTTTGCGGCCGGTTTTGATTTGCCAATTTTTTCTCGGCAGCTTCGGCAGCTTTTTCGTCGGCTGCAAGTTTGTCAATAATTTTTTGAATTATTTCTTTTTGTTTATCTAAGGGCAAAGCAGCTAATTGTTGCAAGCTATCTTGTAGCGTTACAATTTCAAATTGAACCACCAATTCTCCAAGTGTTTCGGCACGTTTTGTTACACGATTAAAATCTTCTTTCTCGGCAGTAATTATTTTCGAAGCCTCGTCGTAGCAAGGTTGTGCTTTGATATAATTTTGCTTATTATAATATAAATCGCCCAATGTGATAAGTGTAACCGCTTTATCATACCCATTTCGAGAACTTGTATCGGCAGATATGGCAAAATTTTCAATTGCCCTTGCAGTATCACCCTCTTGCAAATAAGTTTTGCCTAACACATAATAAAGTTGGTCTTTGTATTCCTTGTTATTGGGATTAGCAATCATTTTTTTTAACTCTTTGCGCACAGCGGGAATGTTTTTGTTCAATTCGGCTCGGTAAATTCGGGCGTTAAAGTCCATTTCGTAAGGCGGATTGAGCTTTGTAACTTCCGTGAAAGCATTGAACGCTTCGGTTGTATTGCCATTCCGATTATAAAGCTGTGCCAAAAGGTAAGTAAATCGTTGTTTTTGCACTTTGTCTTTTTCATTTTTCAATGTCAGTTCCAAAAATGGCAATGCTTCTTTTAATTGCTTTTTTTTGAGCAATAAATCGGCATTCACCGCTGCAAAAAACCCTATATTTTGAGATTTTAAATCATCTTGTTTCAGCTTTAGCAATACCTGTTCGGCTTCGTAAATCCAGCCCATTTCGGCATAAGCTCGCGTTATCCAAAGTTGGCAAAGTGCCACCATGCCATTGTCGTTGGCATAATAGCGCGAAATGTATGTAAAAGTACCAACGGCACCCAAAAAATCGCCTTTGTGAAATTCGGCTTTTGCTAACAGCAACCACGCATCTTTAAGCGCTGGATTAAACTCTTTTTGATTGTACCAAGCCTGATAGTCAGGATCTTTCCATTTCCGATCGTCGCGTTGTGGTTTTTGCTTTATGGAATGGAGTTTTATGGCTTTGCGGCATTTTTCGATGGTGCGATCCATATTCGATTTTGCAGCATTTGCGTTGTCGTGTTTGCTAATGGCATACATATTTATGAGCGAAGCGTAATCGTCGGTATTCGCCTGATTGATATTTCGTATGCCCTCTTCGTAGCTATTCATGCCATTAAAATACACATTGTATCGGGTATTTAACGCTTTAAAAGCACGCGTTTTAGCCGTATTTTTTTTCATGGAGCAGCCCGACAATAGGACTAAAGCCAGCATAAAAACGGGTATATTTTTGATTTTCAACACCATTTAATATTCAGAATAAATTAAAATTATGTATGCGGCATCAAAATAATACTTTGATGTCAAAAATTAAATAACAAACTTAAAAAAACTGATTCTATTGTATTTTAACTCACAAAAATACGAATTTTTAAGTACAAAGCCCTAACTTTGCACTCGATTTTATGTTGAATTAAATACAAAAATCATTAATTACAAAAATTCGTTCTATCATGCTTATCTTACTTATTATATTAATTGCCTTTGGTTTGCTATTGTTTCTATTAACCTATTTGAACCGCAAAAACAAAAAAGAAGAGGTTGAAATTGTGGTGAATGAAGATGGAGAATGCTGTGGTGCTCATGCTGTTTGCGACCGCGATACACTTTTGTCAGATTCCGACAAAGCAGAGTATTTCGACGACGAGGAATTGGATGCCTTGGCATGTATAAATCCCGAAAACTACACCGAAAGTCAACAAAAACAACTTGCAGACGTATTTTATACCCTCAAAGAAAGCGATGTAGCAGCTTGGTTACGCAGTTTGCAAATTCGTCGTATTGAGCTTCCCATTTCGCTTCGCGACGAAGCTTTATTAATTGTGAGCGAACGCCGACAAGGCGCTTGATATTAGCGTTTTAACAATTTATTTAGTATAGGAATATTTTTCAGTGGAAAATCACGTTTTACCAAAATGTAAAGGTAAAAAAACATCAATATAGATTTTAGCACTAAATTCAATCCACCCCAAGGCGTTTCAATTAGTATACTCATCGCAAAAAGCCCCACTGTAAGCCCCGAGTAAAGGCCAATGGTTTTTAAATCGTAATCGATGGGTAAATGTTTTTGACCAAAATAATACGATACCAGCATCATAACCAAATAACAAACAAAGGCAGCCCAAGCGGAAGCAATGTAACTAAATATTGGTACAAATATTATGTTGATAGCCAGTGTGATAACTAATCCAAGTAACGAGAACCACGCACCATACATGGTTTTGTCGACCAACTTGTACCAAAGCGAAAGATTGAAAAATATACCCTGAAAAATATACGAAAAAAGTACAATAGGAACAACTTTGAGCCCCACCCAATAATCTTCGCGAATAAGCAATTTGAATATATCCAAATAAAATACCATTCCCAAAAAGATAAGATAGGAGAATATTATAAAGTATTTCATGGCATCGGCATACGCAGCTTTGCTATTTTTATCTTTATGCTGCGCAAAAATAAATGGTTCGTAGGCATAACGGAATGCCTGGGTAAACATCATCATCACCATTGATATTTTGAAACAAGCGCCATAAATTCCCAATTCTGATTTTGCCAAATCGGGATTTGAAATTAGGTATGGAAAAATAATTTTATCGAGTGTTTGATTCATTATTCCCGCTACGCCCAACACCAAAAGGGGCAAGGAATAACGGAGTACTTGTTTCGCTAAAATCCAATCGAATTGAAATTTTGCTTTGGTAACTTCGGGCAACAAAGCCAATGTAACTACCACTGTTTGAATAACATTGGCTACAAATACATAGCCAACTCCATATCCAGAGTTGTAGAACCAATCGACAGTTGCCGGTGCATTTTTCAGTAGCCAAGGGCAAATTACCAAAAAGAAAATATTAAAAAAGATATTGACAAAAATCATCAAAATCTTAAGCGAAGCAAACTTTATAGGTCGACTTTTGAATCGCAAATAAGCGAAAGGAATAGCTCCAAAAGCATCCATAGCCACTACCACACCAAGCATAGCAATGTATTCGGCATTGTTTGGGTAGCCCATTAAAGTGGCTATTGGCTGTGCAAAAACAACGGTGGCAATGGCAAAAAGCAAAGAGGTAAAACCAACGATAATCAGCGAATTTCCATACACTTTATCCGCATTTTCTTTGTCTTTATTTGCAAATCGGAAAAAGCCCGTTTCCATGCCATAAGTCAGTATAACCAACAAGAGCGCCGTCCAAGCATAAAGATTTACAACCACACCATATTCCGCCGAATTGGCCAGCGTTACAGTGTACAAAGGAACTAACATCCAGTTCAGAAACTTGCCCAAAATGCTACTAACACCGTAAATGGCAGATTCTTTTGCCAAGGTTTTCATTTGTTTTTCAGCCATAAAATTGATGTGATGATTTAAAGACAACGGACAACGGACAACAGAAAGTCAAAAGACAAAAGTCTCATTAATAACATTTAATATAGATTTATCTAAATAACGCAAAGCAAATAACCATTTAATAACGCAAAGCAAATAACCATTAATAACGCGAAGCTAATAACCATTAATAACGCGAAGCAAATAACCATTTAAAGCAAATAACCATTAATAACGCAAAGCAAATAACCATTTAATAACGCGAAGCTAATAACCATTAATAACGGCTTTAGCCCAATAACGTGTTAACTCATTCCTTTGGTCTTTTTAATAGTTTCATACGCTTCGTTGATGGTTCGGAATTTTTCGGTGGCTGATTTTTTTAAATCTTCGCCCAGATTATGTACTTTGTCGGGGTGAAACTTCATTGCCATGCGTCGGTAGGCTTTTTTTATTTCCTCTTCGGTGGCAGTTGGTTCAATTTCGAGCGTTTTGTAAGCCCATGTTGGGTCGGTATTTTTAAAATAAGGTGCTTTTAAAGATTCGAAATCGGCGGTCGAAATTTGAAATGCGCTCGCAATTCGACCTAAAACAGCCAGCTCGGCTGGTTGAATTTCGCCATCCGAAAATGCTATATCGAACAATAAATGAATCAATTGCAATTTTGCCGAATAGTTCATAAATTGGTTTACCTGCATGGCAACTTCCGTTTCGTTGATGTTTTGCTCCAACAAATTTTTGAGCATTTGCAAGGCTTCCAAAGCGCCTTCTTCGCCAAAGTTAGCTACCAAAAATCGTTTTGCAATAGCTAATTCCGATTTTTGAATGCGACCATCGGCTTTCATTACACAAGCAATAAGCACCAAAAGGCTCATTTTGAAATCATTCTGAGCTGTTACTGCTCTACTCTGAGTCGATTTTCCTACCGATGGAGCATCGAACATCGAACCCAAAGCGAAACCTATAAGTGCACCTATTGGGCCTCCGCCTAAAACGAAACCAAGCCCACCACCTAACCATTTTCCAAAACCAGCCATATTCTTCTAAAATTTTAAAATAATCGGCAAAGATACAAAAACACATACAAAATCTAATTTTTATTCGAATTTATTTGTTTCCAAAAACACGAGTTACAGCCACTTGCACAACTTTTTGATTTTTTGTAGCTTTGCGAGCCCTAAAAGTTTTCAAAATGTTATTCATTTTAAATCAGAATCGTACAATTTTAATTGCCATTTTATTGCTACTTGGGGCGATGCGACTTTTTGCACAAGAAACATTGGTAGTAGGAGAAGTGTTTGATGCGGTTGAGAAAACGCCTATTGCCAATGTAAATATTTGGTTTAAAAATACACCGGTTGGTGTAAAAAGCAACGACGAAGGTTTTTTTATGCTCCGCACAGATGGCGAGCAAACAACGTTGGTCTTTTCGTGCATGGGCTATCGTTCCAAAGAAATTAAGCTAAAACAAGGCAAATCGGTGGGTATACAAGTTGAATTGCAAGAGTCTACTAACGAATTGCAAGAAATTTCTGTATTACCTGGTGCAAATCCCGCTCTCGCCCTTTTGAAAAAAGTACGCAAAGCCTCGGCTCAAAATAATATACGCGGAAATGCAAATTACAACGCCAACATGACAGAACAAAATGTAGTATTGTTGGCAAAAATAAATCAAAAGGCGATAAACCGACGTATTTTCGAACAACTTTCGGCAGGCGCATTAACCGACAGCGATTCGTTGCTAACAATACCGCTATTTATGTCGGAAAATAAATATCTTATTTCGGAAAATACAAAAACGCTGGAATCGAAAAATATTTATAGCTCACAAAGCCAACAAGAACAAATACTTGCCCAATTAACGGGAAATTTTAGCGCCGATTTGAATTTTTACAAACCCACCATTTTGCTTTTCGACAAAGAATTTGTAAGCCCATTAGCCGATAATGGTGTGATTTTTTACAATTATTATTTAACCGATAGTATATTGACTGAAAGTGGCAAATCATATTCTTTGGATTTCAGAACAAAAAATACCAAAAATTTGGCTTTCAATGGCACACTTTCAATTGATTCGGCAACATTGGCTTTAACAAAAATAGACCTTGATTTACCTCGCCAAGCCAATTTGAATTTTGTAAAAAACCTGCATATCAAACAAGTATTTAGTCGGCTAAATGATTTGCTTTGGGTACCCGATAGCGGTAGCATTTCGGTGAATATGACTTATAAATTGCTCACTGACAGCACTCAAAAACAGCCTCTTTTATTTTTAAAAAATAGCTTTCGTGCCAAATTATCATCTGCCTCTATGGCACAACTTAACTTTGCAGGAAGCACCTACCAAGCTACCGAACTTAGCGAAAAACTCAGTAATCTGAACCAAACGCCCATGATGAAAACGGCTCGTTGGATGGCCGACGTGCTGCTTACAGGCTATATGCAGCTAGGAAAAGTGGATGTTGGAAAAATTCAGAATCTGGCTCGCTTCACTGCCCTTGAAGGCTTGCGCCTCACTGCTCCGCTGAGAACTAATGAAACACTTTGGAAAAATATTTCGTTAGGTGGATATGCCGGCTATGGATTTGGAAACCAAAAATTCGCTTATTCGGCTTTTGCAAATGCTAAATTACCTTTTGGGCAACGAAACATTGTTGGTATAAGCTATACCAACGATTACCGACGAATCGACTACGATTACAATGCATTTATGCTGCGCGAAAATCCGCTGAATAGTGGCGACGAAGATATTGTAAATACCTTATTCTCATTTCGTTCGTCGGATAAAGTAGGTAAACGCCATGAGTTTGCAGCGTCGTTTACTTCCGATTTGAGCGACGATGTAGAAGCGGGAATATACTACCGAAATAATCAGCTATTTTCGGCGTTTTCGTTGCCTTTCAGTTCGGGAAATCAGGTTTTCGATAAAATAAATCAGCAGTCCATCACTTTAAATAGCCGCTTTTCGTTTGACGAACGGGTTTACAACGATCATTTGCAACGTATATATGCAACGAATTACAATCCAATTTTTTACGTTACATTTCTTGGCGGTAAATTTGATTTTGGCGAAAAAAACGGCTATTATGCCAAACTATCTGCAGCTGTAAAGCAGCATCTGAAATTTGGTATAGGCCAATGGAGCTACGCCATAGAAGGGGGAACAATTTTAGGAAAAGTGCCTTATATATTATTAGAAACGCCATCTGGTTCCAACAATGATGGATACAGACGCTATCAGTTTACGAGCATGAATTATTTAGAATATGCTGCCGACAATTATATTTTAATGCATAATGAGCTGAATTTTAACGGAATACTTTTAAATAATATTCCCATTGTAAAATTCCTAAATTTACGCGAATTAGTGAGTTTCAAACTGTTTTATGGTACGCTCAGCAGCAAACATGCCGAAGTGATAAATATGCCCGCTACAATTTACAGCACCAATTCGCCCTATATGGAATTGGGAATTGGTGTGAGTAATATTCTACGGATTTTCACCCTACAATCGGTTTGGCGATTAAGTGATTTAAACCATCAGAATGTCGATCGTTGGGGTTTGCGAGCAAGTATCCGTGTTAGTTTCTAAAAAAAACAGGTTAATTTAAAGCAATGAATATGTTTTATAAATAATTTTCAATAACTTTGCAAGCATTCAATTTTTATAAATATTTCAAATAAATAGATATGTCAGTACCAGCCAAGAACCCCCGCAAAAAACGCAGATCGAAGCAAGTAATTGAACAAGCCGTTATGGATGCCGTAAATGATCTGATTGAAGAAGTTGGATTCAATAAGGTTACCTTAACGGGCATTGCTGCTCGAGCTGAGATAGAACCCACTGTTTTTTATCGTCGGTATTCCAATTTGGATGAGTTATTCGATGTGTACTCGCACAAATACGATTATTGGTTGGCGGGTATTGCCGATTTGATGCCACCTAACCTGACCGATGAGCAAAGCATGAAGTGGATTTTGTTGAATTTAATGCGTGGCCTTTACAAAAACCGTGGTATGCAGCAAATGCTTATTTGGGAATTGTCGGATGATAATCCGGTAACTCGGCGAACGGCTACTTTGCGCGAAAAAATTAACGAATCGCTTATTCGTGAGCTCGAAAAGCGATTCGACTCTTCGGGTGTTGATTTGAGTGTATTGGCAGCACTCATTATTTCGGGGATTTATTATTTAATTTTACATCGTAATATGTCTACTTTTTGCAATGTCGATTTTTCGTCTAAATCGGGGCGCGACCGTTTGGAAAAAACGGTAGATCAGCTTATTAGTTTGTTATTTGCAACTGTACGCTCGCAGCAATCTATGTAGATTAGTTCTAAAAAACAGATTCAAAAAAAAGCCTTGCAAAAGATATTTGCAGGGCTTTGTTTTTTAGGATTAATCAAAATGGAAGATCGTCGACAGTAGGCGGCGGTCCTTGCATATCGGAATTTGGCTCAGTTATAGGAGTAGCAGCATGTGGCTCTCCACTTTCGGGCTTTTTGCCTAATAACTGAATAGATTCGGCATTAATTTCGGTAAAATAACGCTTGATACCATCTTTTTCATAGCTACGACTCTGAATTTTACCCTCCACATAAATTTGAGTTCCTTTTTTTATGTATTTTTCGGCTAAAGTTGCCAATCCGCGCCAAGCCACAATATTGTGCCATTCGGTACGGTCGGGCACTTGAGTGCCATTTTGAAGGGTGTAGCCCCTTTCGGTAGTAGCCAGGGTAAAGTTAGCTACTGCATTGTCTTTTTCTAAATAACGCACTTCGGGATCTTTTCCCACATTTCCTACAAGAATTACTTTGTTTACAGACATAATTTAATACGATTTTTTTAAAAGGTTTTTAAATGTTTAATAAAACGCCTCAAATTTAGCGCTAATATTTATATACACAAATACTTTTTGAAATATTTTTAAAAATTATTTTTTTAAGATTATCGTTTACTGCCCCTGGAGCCTGTTGAAGGCCGATTGCTTCGGGTTGGCGACGATTTTCGATGCCCCGCTTTGGCATTCAAAGCGCTTTTATCACGCGACTTACCTATGCGCGGCTCAGAGGCTGGTTTGGGGGCGGATTTACGATAGTCGGCATTAGCGGGCTTGTGCACTTTTGGAGCAGAAGCAGTTGCCGTTGTAGCTGGTTTTTTGGCTGCTGGTTTTGGCTCACTGGTTGAGTTGGCTATGGCTTTCGAAATTTGTTGAATCTCTTTTTCACTTAGCAATCGCCATTCGCCGATAGGAATTCCTTTGAGCGAAATATTCATAATTCGAATACGCTCCAACTTCAGCACTTCGTAGCCAAAATATTCACACATACGCCTAATTTGGCGATTGAGTCCTTGTACTAAAGTAATGCGAAACGAAAAAACCGACTCTTTTGCCACTTTGCATTTTTTGGTCATCTCGCCCAAAATAGGCACTCCATTTGCCATTCTGCGAATAAAATCGTCGGTAACCATTTTATCCACCGTAACTAAATATTCTTTTTCGTGTTTGTTGCCGGCACGCAAAATTTTGTTTACTATATCGCCGTTGTTGGTCAAAAAAATCAGCCCTTGCGAATCTTTATCGAGTCTACCAATCGGCACAATACGTTCGTGGTAGCCAATGTAATCGATGATTGAATCGCGCACACCAATTTCGGTGGTGCTTACAATTCCTGTGGGTTTGTTAAACGCCATAATCAAAAATTCGTCATCGGCTTTCATTTCTATCGGATTGCCGTTCATCGCCACTTTGTCGTGTTTGGATATCATTGTACCAATTTCGGCACGTCGTCCATTCACCGTTACATGTCCTGTTTCGATATATTTATCAGCCTGTCGGCGCGAACACATTCCACTATCGCTAATAAACTTATTTAAACGAATTTTTTCAGCCATGATATTTCTTATTAATTATTGTTATAAGTACTTGTATTTTAATCTTCAATAGCCTCTTTCACAATTCGAAAAGCCTTTTCTAATTTCAGCATTTCGTTGGCCATAAACTTGTAAAACTCCATCCATTGAATGCGTCGGTGGATATCAATGCCCGTTTTGGCGGTATAAATGCGACAAACTTCGGTGCCACATTCGCGAACGTAAGCAAAATTCCATATTAGCCCTTCGGGAAAATTTTTCTCAATAATGAGTTTGTACGATTCAAATTTTTCGTAAAGTTCGAAGCGCTTAGCAGTATCGTGATGATTTATTTCGAGAATAACAAATGCTCCATCGCGCGTAGCGTCAAACTTTAGCTCCACACCTTTCATTTTGGTATTGTAAAGCATGAATTTACTTTTACGACGTTTGAGTGCAGGAATCTGACTGCAATACAAACCAAATCCTTCCCAAAATTCCTTTTTTAACTGCTTAACTTCTTCTTTCGTGTACATTTATTATTCCCCTTTAGGGGTTAGGGGTTTTATTTTACAATTTTATAAACACTTCCGGGCATACATTTCAAAATGCCTTTAAACTCCATTTCGAGTAGCATCGGCGAAATTCTACTTATGGGCGTTTCGAGTTTTATGGCTAATTCGTTGAGCTGCAATCCTTCGTTTTGTTGGCGAAGGATACTTACAATATTTTGTTCCTCGTCGGTTAAATCTAAAAAAAGTGTGGTTTGGATATTCGAAGTGGTTTTCACTTCTTGCGTCTCCCAATTCATAAAGCGCATCATGTCTTCGGCCGACTCTATAAGCGAAGCTTTGTTGTACTTAATGAGAGCATTGCATCCAGCCGACCATTCGTCGCCCACGCGCCCCGGAAAAGCAAACACATCGCGATTGTAGCTATTTGCCACATCTGCCGTAATGAGTGCCCCACCACGATTGGCCGATTCGATAACGATAGTGGCATCGCAAAGTCCGGCAATAATACGGTTTCGCTGCACAAAATTCTGCCGGTCGGGATTTGTGCCACTCAAGTATTCAGTAAGTAGCATACCATTTTCAACCATTTTTACAGCTGTGGGTCGGTGTACGGCAGGGTAAATCCGGTCGAGTCCATGCCCCACCACGCCTATGGTTGGCAAATTAAAATCCAATGCCGCTTTGTGTGCACAAATATCCACGCCATAAGCCATTCCACTTACAATAATGGTGTTTGGTAACTTTTGCGCCAAGTCGGTTATGAGCTTTTTGCAATTATCTTTTCCTGCTTCAGTGGCATTGCGCGTACCCACAATGCCAATAAATTTCCCATCGTTCAGGTTGCAATTGCCTCGCGTATAAATCATTATGGGCGAATCGGGGCATTCCTTCAGGCGAAATGGATATTCTCTGTCGGTAAAATAATAGGGTACAATTTTATTTTTAATAATAAATTCAATTTCCGTATCAGCACGTTTGAGCACGTCTGCATTCACAATTTCGTTCGAAAGTACTTCGCCAATGCCCGGGATTTTTGCCAAATTCTTTTGCGCTTCGCTAAAAACGCCTTCTTCTGAACCAATGTAAGCAATTAGATTTTTGGCTAAATTATTTCCAATACCTTTTATGAGTGTAATGCCAATTTTAAAACGCAACTTTTCGTTATTCATGGTTATTTGCTTCGCGTTATTTATGGTTATTTGCTTCGCGTTATTAAATGGTTATTTGCTTCGCGTTATTTGCTTCGCGTTATTTTTGGTTATTTTCTTCGCGTTATTTGCTTCGCGTTATTTTTGGTTATTTTCTTCGCGTTATTTGCTTCGCGTTATTAAATGGTTATTTGCTTCGCGTTATTTTTGGTTATTAAAATAATTTTGTTCTGTTTTTCAACAAATGCATGATTGCCCAAGCAGTAAAAATTCCAAAAATATCAGCTAGCCAATCAATCCATTCGGCAGCGCGTGGTTTAAAAAATGTTTCCTGCACTATTTCAATCATTCCACCCATAAGAATTGGCAAAACGATACAAAACAAAAGAAAAGAAGGGAGCGAATAGCCGCTTCTGTTTTTACGTAAAAAATCGAATATAATAACCATTCCATAAGCCACATAAACAAGGTAATGAGCTGTTTTGTCGGTTATCTGCATTACGTTTATATCCTTAAAAGATGCCGGTTTGGCAAACGAAAGGTAAAAAATCAGAAATGTAAACAGGATGGATTTCCAATAGTTTTTGAGTATGTTGGACATATTTATGAAGAGCAATTTTCTTGGTTTCTAACTTCTTTTACTATAAAATATCATTCTTATAGGATAATTTATCAAAAGTGTTTTTATCTTTGCAAAGATAATTTTTTAAATCAACATTTCAATATCAAAAATTCAACAGAACATGAAAAAAATAATTTTTTTATCGCTATTGGCTGTTTTAGTAGGTGCTTGCTCAACAGTAGCACTCACAGGTCGTAAACAATTGCTTTTGGTTTCCGACGCCGATGTGCTTACCATGAGTGCCACTTCGTACAAACAATTTGTAGATTCGGTGCCACCATCCAAAAATCTAAAACAAACTGCTTTAATAAAAAAAGTGGGAGTGAATATTTCCAAATCCGTAGAAGAATACCTGAAAGCAAATGGCATGGAGTCTGAAATTGCAAATTTAAAATGGGAGTTTAATCTTTTGAAAGATTCGGCTGTTAATGCTTTTTGTATGCCTGGAGGTAAAGTGGCATTTTTCGAAGGTATATTGCCCATTACCCAAAATGAAACTGGAATTGCCGTAGTGATGGGGCACGAAATAGCCCATGCCATTGCCAAACATGCCAACGAGCGCATGAGCCAACAAATGGCAACGCAGGTTGGAGCTGGGGTTGCCAATGTGTTACTTTCGGGGCAATCGGCAGCCACACAGCAAACTGTGAATACAATTTATGGCATTGGAAGTCAGGTGGGTGTCATGCTTCCTTATTCGCGCAAACACGAATATGAAGCCGACCAAATGGGACTAATTTTTATGGCTATGGCGGGCTACGACCCAAACGAATCTATCGCTTTTTGGCAACGCATGGCCGCTAATGGCAAAGGGGCTGCATTGGAGTTGCTAAGCACGCACCCTTCGGACGAAAATCGTATTGCCCAATTAAAATCTTATTTACCTGAGGCGCTGAAATATTATAAGAAATGATAGCAAAAAGGTTATTAGGTAGTTATTAAATGGTTATTAGGTCGCATAAAAAAATATCTACACCTTAATTAACTGCTAATTACTTTTGTTGAAACTTCAACTTTACTTGACAAGATTTGAATAAATGTGATAATTTTGTGCAGGATTGAAAATAAAAAAAAAATTGTAAAGATTTACACCATGAATATAGTATCGTTTTTTGCTGGTGCTGGAGGTCTTGACCTTGGTTTTCAAAGGGCTGGATTTTTTGTAAGTTGGGCTAATGAAT
>JAIFKX010000270.1 GCA_020049335.1 Paludibacter sp.
ATTCCGCATCCTTCGCATCCGCAGTGGTTAGTAAGCGGACCGAGCAACAGCCCCGAAAATGGTGGTTTGGTGATGGGACCTACCATGGATCATCAAATTATTCGCGACCTGTTTACAAATACAATCGAAGCTGCTAAAGTGTTGGGAATTGATGCTGATTTTGCCAACATGCTTAGCGAGAAAAAAGCCAAAATTGTTCCCAATCAGATTGGCAAACATGGTCAGTTGCAGGAATGGGTAGAAGACAAAGACGACCCGAAAAGCGAACACCGCCATGTGTCGCACTTGTGGGGCTTGCATCCGGGGCGCGAAATATCGCCACTTACCACGCCCGAATTAGCAGAAGCTTGCCGTGTAACGCTGCGCCATCGTGGCGACGAAGGTACAGGCTGGTCGCGTGCATGGAAAATCAATTTTTGGGCACGACTGCTCGATGGCGACCATGCGTATAAAATACTTAATAATCTGATTGTTCCATCGTTAAATCCTGATAATGTAGATATGAAAGAAGGTGGTGGTTTGTATGCCAATTTATTCGACGCACATCCACCATTTCAGATTGATGGAAACTTTGGAGCCACTTCGGGCATTACCGAAATGCTCTTGCAAAGCCATTTACGCGACCAAAACGGCGATTATTACCTCGATATTTTACCGGCATTACCCACTAAATTTGCTAACGGAAAAATTACCGGACTTGTTGCCAAAGGAGGTTTTGAAGTAAGTATTGAATGGAAAAATAATGCGTTGACGAAATTGCAGATTGTTTCTAAAATTGGAAATAATTTGAATTTGAGGCATAAAGGGAAAGTGATGAGTCTGAAAACAGTGAAGGGGAAAAAATATAAGTTTGAAGTTGGGGATTTTAAATAAAATATTATTATGGAATCACACGATTTGAAAACGCTATTAACTGTTGATAACAGACTCATTGCAGAAGATATTCAAGCTATTTTAGAAGAACATGAAATTTATACAATTTTGTTTTCTGATAATTCAGCGGCATCGATTATTAGTACCTATTCAGGATTAAATCCGATTGAAGCAATTGAAATTGTACTTGAAAGTCAGTATAATGAGTTGGTTCAATAAAGTATCAAACTAATTGTTAGCTATTTTATTCATGTCTCTACAAATATAATATATAGAGTTTTATGTTTATATTTGCCTAATAAACAAACTAAATCAATTTTTTATGGAAAATAAAATCGAAATATTTCAAAGCACTGACAGTCAAACAGAAATAAAGGTTCAGTTTGATGAAGAAACTGTTTGGCTCACGCAGAAGCAAATGTCAGATTTATTTCAAACCACACCTCAAAACATAACCATTCACTTAAAAAATATTTTTGAAGAAGGTGAATTAGATGAAACTTCAACTTGTAAGGATTTCTTACAAGTTCAAATTGAAGGTAAACGCAAGATAAGTAGAAATCAAAAATTTTACAATCTTGATGCCATTATATCAATTGGTTATCGCATTAAATCGAGTGTAGCTACAAAGTTTCGTCAATGGGCAACGCAACGATTGAAAGATTACCTCGTACAAGGCTACGCCATTAACGAAAAGCGATTGGCGCTCTCCTTTTTATAGCAACCAGCAAAACCGAAGAAGTTGATGCCGTCAAGAATTTAATAATTAGTATTTTGAATATTGAGAAAGAATAGACATAAAGATTGAACGTAGTTGAATGGGTGTTTTTTATTGATTTTATTCAGGTCTAACATCTTGAAAGCATTGATAAAATATCAAGAAAATTGGCAGTGCCGTATATTGGCATAGGTTATATAATTTTGCACAAATAATTATCGTTAAACGTCAGAAAACTAAAAGTGAATTTCATCGGTGGATTTAATTAGAAATTATAGTGATTGTGAAATAAACAACTGATAATTAAAACTTAAAAAACAAGAAAAATGGAAAATCAAGCGAAAGAAAAGTTTTTTACAGAAAAATTTGACAATGATTTTCGTGCAATAAGAAGCGAAATCGTGAAAGAAGGTATTTTTAATCGTATTTCGAGAATGAGGCCAATGGTTGGTGCTGATTATGAAAAGCAACCTGCAAAGATTTTATTGGTTCTTGAAAGCTACTATTTTGACCAAGAAGATCAAGATAATGGTAGCGTGTTTGCAAATGCTGATGATTGGTATATGAAGGATGGTGCTATTCTTATTCCCAAAATCTCAGAAGAGAATGTTAATATGCATGAGAATTGGATTTGCAATCCTACAAAAGGTCCATATCCTAATATTTATCGTTCTTTATGTGCAGTTAGAGGTGGTGACTTTGAATCACAATGCCGTTCAATAGCTATTTATAATTATTTTTTGCGACCAGCTTTCAATAATAATGGCACAAAAGGGTTTGGTGATAAAAAATACTGTAAAGAGATTGATAGAAAAGTGGCTTATGAGGCTTTCTGCGGTATTGTCGATACTTTGAAACCAAATATTGTTGTTTTTTTGACCAAACTTTCATTTGATACTTTCCAAAAACATAGCAAATCGTTTGAAAACGTCAAAATTGAATACACTCATCACCCCTCAAGACAGTGGCATAAGTATTCATATTGGGAAAATTACAGAGGTAGTTTTAAAAATAAAGATAAGTTCGAACGAATAATTGCTGATAGTTTAGAAAAACGCTACGATCAAATACCAATAATAAGTGAAGTGAAAGATGAAATAAGCATGGTTACTAATGAAAATTGGTGGACTTGGGGTGGTTGGTTATTAGGAATCAAATTTAAAAATAAAATTGGTATTGAATCTTGTTTTGAAAGTGTTGATAATAAACCTTTTGGTAAATTCAAAATATTTATTGTAACTTGGAGCAAGGAAGATTATCAGCCATATTCCGAATTATTAACTGAAACATATCCTGAAAAATCTCAAATGGATCAGGGGAAAAAAGTGATTTTACAAGTGGATGAAATTCAAGAGAATAATAAGGATTTGATTATAGAGAAATTAGAATTGCATTATGAAAATCTAAAAAGAATTGTAGAACAAACATCCTAATTTCCGTTCAAACTTCAGTTAGCAGGTTTTTACAACCTGCTAACTGTAATAAATAAACCAAGAAATTATAAATTTACATTAAATTTATGCTCATTCTCCATCTTTCCGATACGCATAGCAAGCACCACGAATTACGCAATCTGCCACCCGCTGATATTATCATTCATTCGGGCGACATCTCTTTTGCAGGTTCGGAAAACGAAGTTATGGATTTTATCGAATGGTTTGGAGCGTTGCCTTACAAATACAAAATTTTTATAGCAGGAAATCACGATGATTGTTTGTTTCAAGCAAAAATAGATGGATTGCCACAAAACTGCTTCTATTTATGTAACTCAGGAGTTACCATTGAAGGTGTAAAATTTTATGGTGTACCCATGTTTATGGAAGATGCTATGTCGGGCGAATATGATAGAAATATTCAGAAAATTCCGGTGGATATAGATGTTCTTATAACGCACCAACCACCTTTTGGTATTTTAGATAATTCGGCAAATATCAATTACGGTGACAGCAATTTATTGCAAATGGTATTGAAAAACAAACCCAAATATCACCTTTTCGGGCATATTCATGGAGCTTACGGAATTGAAAAATCAGAACATACCATTTTTGTAAATGCTGCTGTTTTGAGCGAGAATTACGAATTAATAGAGAAATCAGTTTTACTAATTTATAAAAGTTGATAATCAATTTAATACTAGAATTACATAGTTTTAATATAGGTTTCGAGAATATTGAATTATATTAATTTTAGGTATCCAAACGGATACACATATTAAAAATAAATAGAAATGCATAGATTTATCTTAATAGCTTGTTTGGTTTTATTGTTTTTTTCATGTGGAGACAAGAAGGTAATTGATGTTTATATGATTGAAAATAAATCAAATGATTCAATATATGTTATTTATGATGTCAAAGAAAACTATGAAAAACCGTTTGAGAGTTTTATTAAGGTAATAATAGCTCCTCATAGTGAAAAGGTGTTTTATATGGGCGGGTCATCAACTATTTATCCAATCAATGAGAATGACGATTATTTACTGTTTTTTGATTCATTGTTAATTAAACCCGTAAATGGAATTTTAAAGTTAGATTTTAAGAACACAAAGAATTGGAATTACTGGAAAGACTGGAGATTTCTAAGAGACTACAGGACTTACTATAAATTTAGGATTGAGAATAAGTATATTGCAAAATAGGGTGGTTTTGCAATATGCTGTGAGTTTATTTTGAACTTTAGAAAAATGATTTTTGCATGAGAATTAAATTGTTGTTTATTTTGTTTTTCTGGTTTCTTATTTATGTTAATGCAAAAAATCAGCTAGAGCCTTTGCCTGCAAGTGGTTTGTTGTGGAAAATATCCGGGAATGGCTTACAGAAACCTTCTTATCTTTTTGGGACATATCATGCTAAGGGAGGTATGCAGATTTTGGATTCAATAAGTGGCATTGAGGAATTATTACTGTCAACTAACGCATTAATATGCGAATCAGAATTTGAAATATCTGAAATTATTAAGCCTGTTGAAACTAAGAATCAAAGCGAATTGAATAGAAACTTAAAACCCTGGCCGAATGCTGATTCAACCTATAATAATTTGTTGAACGGAAAGCAAAAATTTGTGTTCGACTCCATATTCAATTCAAATAATACGCTCAAAGGCATTAAACTATTGAATTTGAGACCTCTTAGTTTGTGGAGTTATATGAAATATTTTTACAAATCTAATCAGGCTAAATTGGAAAGTAAAGCTTCGAAAGTGATTAACTCAGCGAATATCTCAAAGAAAGAGGAAGTGCTTGATTCTTATTTACAATTACTGGCTAAAGGACATAATATGGACATTATTGAATTGGAACCCAAAAATAAAATGCAAGAAATTAAGGTTGTTCTAAGTAATGAACAGGCAATGATGAGTTACAAAAAGGAAATTGATATTTTGATGAATTATCTGGTAAATCAGACTAAAATTGCTCTTCTATCCAAAGAAACAGTAAATAAAGTACTTTCAGCATATTTACTACAAGATATTGCATATTTAATCACACAACAAGAAAATGAGCATTGTTTGAATGATAATTTAGGACAATTAGGTTCGGAAGATGAAAGAAATCGTGAGAATGCTTACAGAAGGATTGTAGATGATCGAAATGATGTTTGGATGACTAAAATACCTTCCATAATTAAGAAGAAATCCTCATTTATTGCAGTTGGTGCTTCTCATTTGCCTGGGGATAAAGGTTTAGTCAATCAATTGAGAGAGTTGGGATATGATGTTGAAAATATATCGGAAAGAAACAATTAAAAAAGGATAGTTGTATTATTACTTTAAATTAAATCTAAAACAATGAAAGCAAAGTATTTTTCTATTTTAGCAATACTTTTTTCTCTCAGTCTGACCACAACCCTCTTTAGTCAAAAAACCACCAATATCAATTGGCCTCAGTTTATTGGCCGACACGATTTGGTGTTTGAGCAACTTCCCCTACAATGGAACGAAGGCGCTTTTACTGGCAATGGTCAGGTTGGTTTTATGATGTATGCTACGATGAAAGACAATCGCATCGATTTTCATATTGGCCGACAGGATGTAACTGACCATCGCAAAGCACCCGACCGCAAAACGTCGATGGGCGTATTGGGAGCATCCGTAATGTTCGATTTTCCACG
>JAIFKX010000117.1 GCA_020049335.1 Paludibacter sp.
GAATTTGGCCGCGAATTGGTGCGCTGGTTCGACCAAATTCGCTGGAAACGTGCCGGCGATTTTAAAAAGCGCTTGCATGGTTTGCGTATCGAGCGCATGAAAGATGCTAATGGAAATGTTATTAACGGAAAATACAAGCACTTTAAATTTACAATTTCAAAACGCTATTGGCAGGATGGCGATAATGGCGAAAACTTTTTCAGCCCAAAATGGTATCTTTCGGCATTTCCAATAACTGAAACGTATAAAGATTATAAATTGCCACAAAATCCGGGTTGGTAAGTACTAACTTTTTATCTAACAACGAAAAAATTAATAGAAATACATGAGACAAACATCATTTATATCAAAGGCATTACTTAGCTTATCATTAAGCTTTTGTTTCCTCGCTACTGAGGCAAAAGATGTGGTTGGTTTTGTGAAAAACAAATACGGCGAACCGGTTGTGGGGGCTATTGTGCGAAGCGAAAATAATCCTACAAAAACAACATTCACAACAAAAGATGGAATGTTTACATTGGGCGTTGAAGTTGGCGAACGCATTGAAATAGAATCGGTTGATTATTCAAAAATAACAATTATACCTACCGACGTAAACAATATTGTATTGGATAAAACAACTTTTGCCGTACAAATGGGAAATGGTATTATTCAAAGCAAAAAAGAATCAACAGCTTCGGTGGGTTTGATAACTTCGGACGATATAATGAAATCGTCGTCGATGCTGCTCGGCAATGCACTTTACGGTCGCGGGCTCGGACTCACTACCTTGCAAAACCCCGGATTTCCGTGGGGCGATAACCCATCGTTTTTTGTACGTGGACGCAATACAATTACTACCAACTCGCCATTGGTATTGGTGGATGGAATTGAACGTCCGCTCAATAGTGTGGTGCGCGAAGAGGTGGAAACCATTACCATTCTGAAAGATGCTCCTTCGCTGGCACTTTATGGCTTACGGGGTTCAAGTGGCGTTATTCTTATTACTACCAAAGAGGGAATTTTCAATGGTTCACAAATTGATGTATCGTACGACCACGGTTTTGTTACCGCCAAAGAATTGCCCAAAATGGTAGATGGACCAACCTACTCAAAAGCCGTAAACGAAGCGCAAACACTTGATGGAGCCTCCATGTTACGCTTTAACGATGCGGAACTCAAAGCTTTCGAAAACGGTCAATTTCCGAATTATTACCCCAATGTAAACTGGCTTGATCAGATTTTTGGAAACAAAGCTTATCAGAATATTTACAACATTACCATGCGTGGTGGCGGTCAAAAAGTGCGCTATGCAACCGTTGTAAATTTGCAAAACTACACGGGTATGATTAAGCCTACCAATACGCTCGAAGGAAAATCGTCGCAGTTGATGAGTTCGAAGCTGAATGTACGTACCAACTTGGATATTAACTTGTCGAAAACCACCAATTTTAAAATAAAAGTATTGGGTTCGTTGCTCGAATACAATCGTTCGGGAACCAGCGAAACGGACTTTATCCCCTTAGCTTACAACACTCCGGCAATAGCAATGCCTATTAAAACGACCAATAACGAATGGGGCGGCAGCGATACATGGAAAAAAAATCCGGTAGCCGAAGTAGCAGCGCGCGGTTATGGAAAAAGTAACGCCCGCACGCTCTATGCCGATTGGACATTGAAACAGGACATGAATAAACTGCTGAAAGGACTATCGGCCGAGGCGCGTTTTGCTTTCGATAGTTATGCGCAATATTGGGAACAGGTGTCGCAAACATACCGATACGAACGCAACACGATGAAATTCGACCTTGCGGTGACCAAACCGGACTCTTTAGCAGTATTACCCAATAGTTATGTGGCAACCATTTTTGGTCAAAACTCTATTCCGACCTATTCTACACAGGTGAGCAGTCAGTGGCGCCGACTCAATGCTTTTGGCAAAATCAACTACAACCGTATTTTCGAAAATAGTAAATTGGATGCAAACCTGATACTCCAACACGATCAATACGTGCAAACCGGTCAGCATCAAACCTATAACCGACAGAGTATTGCTGCTTATTTGCATTATGCCATTAAAGACAAGTATTTTGTAGATGGTTCGTTCTCGATGAGTGGAAGCAATCGCCTGCAACCCGGGCATAAATTTGGATACTTGCCCGCTATTGGTGCTTCTTGGATAGTTTCGGACGAAAATTTTATGAAAGGAATAAAAGCAATTGATTACCTGAAAATCAGAGCTTCACACGGACTTACCGGCAGCGATTATGTAACCGAAGTAAACCTGTGGGAGCAAACTTTTGGAGGTGGCGGTAGTTATTATTTTGGGCAGGATATTAGCAAAAGCGTGAGTGGACTTGCCGAGCAACGCACAGCTACGGAATTGCTTAAACCCGAAATTTCGACCAAGTCGAATGTGGCCTTGGAGCTTCGAATGCTGAAAGGTTTGGAACTGACGGTGGATTTATTTTACGAAAAAAACAGCAATATTCTTGTTTCGTCCGAAGGTGGAATATCGAGCATTATTGGTGTGGGCAATGCCTACGAAAATGCAGGAATTGTATCGAACAAAGGGATTGAATTAGCCCTTTCGTACGATAAAAAAGTGGGTGATTTTTATTACAATGTGGGTGCAAATTTTACCTATTATAAAAATAAAATTATCAACCGAAACGAAGAATTTCGTCAGTACGATTATTTGAAACGTACCGGTCGCCCTATTGGTCAAATTTTTGGCTATCAGGCAATTGGATTCTTTGCCGACCAAACCGATATTGCCAACAGTCCTACGCAGATGTTTTCGAACGTAATGCCCGGCGATATTAAATTTAAAGACCAGAATGGCGATAAAGTAATCAATTCGTACGATCAGGTTGCACTTGGTTACAACACCGATTGTCCCGAAATTTACTATTCGTTTTACTTAAATGTAGAATACAAAGGTTTTGGCTTGGATGCTATGTTTCAGGGAGTTGGAAACTACACTTCGTATCTGAATACCAACAGCATTTTCTGGGGTTTGCGTAATAGCTATTATAATATTTCACAACATTTGTACGACAATCGTTGGACGCCCGAAAATCAAAATTCCTTGTATCCACGACTTACAACCCTCGAAAATGCCAACAACTACAATACAAACACGGTATGGTTGGCCGATGCATCGTATCTGAAACTTCGAAATTGTGAGATTTATTATCGTCACAAAATGAATAAATATGGAATTACAGGCATTAAAACCTTTGTGCGTGGAAACGATTTGCTCACTTTGGCCAACTTTAAAATAGTTGATTTAGAAACTTATTCGAAAAGCAGCAACGGTGCCTATCCAAATTCAAGTTCGATAAATGTAGGTATGACTGTTAGTTTTTAATTTTTTACTTTAGAAAAAATATGAAAATCAAAATTATAGCATTATTATTCGTACTAATAGGGTTGAGCAGTTGCTCCGACTTCCTGAACTACGACGAAGTGTCGCAATACACCGAAGAGCAAGTGTTTACAAACTTCGACCGCACCAAGAGTTTTGTTACCAACATTTACTCCTACCTCGAATCGGATTTTTGCAGCATCGATGGCGCCATGCGCGCTGCGGGTTGCGACGAAGCTGTGCATGTATGGAACAGTTCCAATATTCATACTTTTACAAACGGTACCTGGAGTCCACTCAATACGGTGGACGATGTTTGGGCTTATAATTACAAGGGGATTCGTGCGGCTAACTTTTACCTCGCTAAAGGTACAGGTCGCCTTTTCGAAGAATATAAATATGCCGACGGCTACGCTAATAATATGCTTCGCTACAACAATTACGAGTGGGAAGTGCGTTTTCTGAGAGCTTATTTTTACTTTGAACTGGTAAAACGATATGGTGGCGTGCCGCTTATAACCAAACTACTAACACCCGAAGAAGCTAATAATACAGCCCGTGCAAGTTTCGACGAATGCGTACAGTTTATTGTGGAAGAATGTGATACGGTAGCAAAACATCTGCCCATTTCGTATGGATCGGACTACAACACCGAAACTGGTCGTGTGCCCCGTGCTGCTGCTTATGCCTTGAAATCGCGTTTACTACTTTATGCCGCCAGCAAACTGCATAACCCCGAAAACGATGTAGAAAAATGGAAAGCAGCTGCCAAAGCGGCAAAGCTCGTAATTGATTCGGCGGTGGTGTTTAAAATCAATAATTTGCAAATGTACGAGCTTATTACTAACAATATAAATTGTACCGAAGTAATATGGGACAGGCGTGAAGGAATGCAGGGGAATTTTGAAAAATTAAATTTCCCCATTGGATTCGAAGGTGGAAATACAGGCACTTGCCCTACTCAAAACTTAGTGGATGCTTACGGCATGAAAGCCGGAACTTATTCGCTAACAGCGCCTTATACGAACCGTGACCCTCGATTGGACAAAACAGTAGTGCTCAATAATACCAAATGGGCTTACAACGAAACCGTGGAAGCATGGGAAGGTGGCAACAGTGGTTTGCCCAAAACCGGAGCAAGTCCTACTGGCTATTATCTGAAAAAATATTTGGTAAAAGACGTTAGTTTTAAACCATCAGGAAATACCAGTTTCCTGCACACCTGGGTAATGTTCCGTTATGGTGAAATACTATTGAACTATGCCGAAGCGGTAAATGAAGTATTCCAAAATCCAAACATGAAAGATACTGAATTAAACAAAACAGCTATCGAAGTGCTTAATCTTACTTACGACAATTTTGTCGAAATTGTTCGTCGCGAACGATTTGTGGAATTAGCATTCGAAGACCACCGTTTTTGGGATATTCGCCGCTGGATGATAGGCGATAAAACAACCGAAATTTATGGTATGAAAATCGTAAAAGATGGAACGAAATTTATTTACACTCCTCAAAAAATTGTAGATAGGGTTTGGGACGATAAATATTATTTTTATCCTATTTCGCAGGCCGAATTAAATAAAAACAAGATGCTGAAACAAAATACGGGCTGGTAATAAATTAATATTTAATAATACGTTTTGAATATGACCCCCAACCCCCAAATGGGGGCTTTAAGACGCAGTATCTTTAATTTTTCATATCCTTTTTGGAGAATATGTCTTAGCCCTCCGTCAGCTGACGGATTGGGGGTCTGAAAATAAATCATATAAAAACAGATCACTTATAATTTCTAATCACTTAGTTTACTAAACTCGTCTGTTTTTCAACAATTTTGAATGATTTTCAAACAAGCAAATTCGTATAACAAACTATTTTTGTAAAGCAAAAAAATCAAATTCGCAATTTTAAATTTTAAAAGTTATAATACAATGAAAACAAAACTACTTACAGTTGGAATGTTATCTTTAACGCTTACTATGTTTGCGCAAGTTAAAAGCGACTTGTCGGATGTTCCAAACTTACTTACCGAAAAAAAAGTAATTAATGCCGCTGATGCATTCGATTTGTTTACAAACAAAGAACACACATTTATGGGCGATTTTACTGTGGAAGTGAAAGCCAAAGTAACAAGTGCCGACCAGCGTGGATTGGATGTAGAAGCTAAAACAGCCACCGGCAAAGGCTTCCGCATGATAACCACGCCAACACAAATTATCAATCAACCCCTAACACGCGAAAGTGCTGTTATTAAAGACGCATTGGATAATGCCGCTACATCAAATTCGTTTCGCTATGTGGTAAAAAACAACAAACTCGATTTATACCGCAACAATTTATTGGTAAACGCACAACCTTTAGATATTCAGTTACTTGGAAATATAAATATGATTTCGAAAAACAATTCGGAGTTTAACGAAGGTAATTTCGAAGGTGGTATGTTTGGTGGATGGACCGACCCTGGAGTGGGAGCTACTGTAACCGTTGTGGAAAAGCCTGTTACTTCGCCCGAAACCGAACAGGAATCTAAACGTTGCTTACAAGTTTTTTATGGTTCGGGATTAAATGCAGTGGATGTAGTAAGTGTTTTTGTGATGGGTGTTGAGCCAAATTCGACTTACGAATTGAATTACAAATATTTACCCTATTTAAAAAATCAACCAGCTACTGGGGGATATAACATTAAAGTTGGAGTTTATAACGACCCGAGTACAACAACTTCGATGGGTGCAAACATACATAATGGTTATCAGGGAAATACTACAAGTATTGTAGACCCTAAATGGAACAATGCAACCCCAATACGCTTTGTAACCAACGAATCGATGGAATATGTTATTATCCGCATTATTGCAATTAATAATCCATGTCGTATTTATTTCGATGATTTTGTGATGACAAAAACGGAATACCCTACCGAATTTCCAGCATTTAAATCCATTCCTGCTAACGAAGCAGACAACAAAGTCAACAAAACAGGTATATACAACCCAATCAACTTATTGGCCGACCGCAATCCGGGCTTCGAAAGTTCGCAAAGCACTACAAGTCCCAACGTGAACGCTGCCGGAGCAGTTTTACCAACCGATTCAACTATGTGGTTCTCGAACCAATCAGTAGGTGGTGGAACCGGAGGTGCGCGTGTTTTAACAGGTAGTTTAGGAGGAACTGAGGGAACAAAATGTTATTTAGGTCGCTTCGAAAGTAGTTACACATATTTTGGATATAAACTTCCCACATTAAAACCAAAAACCGCTTACAAAGCTTCGTTTGACTTAGTTTCTGCAAAAACAGCAAGTAACAACAAACGTTTTTATTTAGGCGTTTCGACTACCAAAAGTGCTTCCGGAACCGGTAATGTAATTCTGAACAGCAAGGTGGCACAACTCGGATTAACACTTTATGTGGGTACCGATACTGCAAAATACGAAGTTCGTCGCCCTGAAATTGCATTTATTACCCCCGATACTGTTCCTGCAACTGGCTTGTATATGAACTGGAATATTTTGGATGGTGGCGACTTCCTTTTCAATGTCGACCGTATGACTTTAGTTGAACAAGAAGATGTGGTATTTGGGCCAAAAGGAACATTGAAAATTGGTAAAAATTTCTTTACAGGAAGTGCCGAAATGGAAATTGAATCGATTAAAATTGTGGATAGCGCCGTATCGCCGGTTGACGAAACTGCACTTGCCAAAAACTACGACACTTTCAAATCTATAAGTTATAATAATGGCCATTTGTATATCAGCGGTTTAACTAACGAAAAGCTTTCGATAGTTGACATTTCCGGACGTGAAGTATTTAGTACTTTTGTAAATAACACAACCGAAAGCATTAATCTGAAACTAAACAAAGGTATTTATTTAGCTAAAACAGCAACAAAAACGGCTAAATTCTTTGTAAAATAAACAAAAAAATCACTACGAATGAGATCGCTTTTAATTTCACTATTCTGCATTGCCGCTATTTTTGTCGGCAATGCAGCCAATACTATAAAATGGACAGGTAGCGGACAGGCAAATAACCTGTTCGACAAAAACAATTGGGTAGATATCACTACCAATTCGGCACCTTTGTCCATAGCATCCGGCATTCCGGTAAACGGAAATATCACAATTGAAGCTGGTTTTAATATTGGTGTCGATAGGGAAATAAAAGGCGTTTTGAATGCCGGAACAGGTAATATTTCTATCAAAAAAAGTAAAGTTCGTACCGATTATGGTACTGTTTCAAAAATCATAGCATCGGATAGTATTGTATTAGATAGTGCTACTTTACTAACGGGTTATGCTTCGGCATCGAAAATTATTCTGAAAGGAAAATCGGAATTACATTTGTTCGAAGCCAAAAATCCAATTCCTTCGGGAACTATCATCGATTTGCAAAATGCTGACGCTTGGGTCTTTTTTCTGAGTATTACACCTTCGAATATCGGTAAATACCTAACTCAGATTACTGTAAATGGTGCTCCGCTGAAAATGGACGATAACGCACGCGTTTGCCAGTATTATGGTGGTACTGTCGTTATTCCACATCCGAAAACATATCCGGCATTATCCGTTTATTCCGACGAAAACCAAACGGGTACTTTAAAAAACTTTGCGGGCGATGGTGTTAAAAAATATGGTACTTATGCTATTGGAACGGCAAAGTCAATAAAACTGAAACGTGGGTATATGGCAATTCTGACAAATAACCCAAGTGGAACCGGAAAATCGAAAGTATATGTGGCAGATGATGCCGACTTAACTGTAACTAATCAGCTCAACGGAACAGATAACTCGGTAATGTACCTGCGTGTTTTACCCTGGCAATGGGTTTCGAAAAAAGGAGTGGGCTGGGGTGCTTCTATCGACCTATTTAACTCTTCGTGGTACTACAACTGGTCGTCGAGCCCGAACGGAGCTGGTTCACTTACCGACAATACGCAGGAATATGTGGCTATGCGTCACGGAAAATCATGGCCCGATTTATCAGGATTGGCTACAAAACCCAAAGTTACACACACCCTCGGCTTCAACGAACCCGAACGCACCGACCAGGCAAATATGACAGTGGCCGAAGCGCTCAGTATGTGGAGTATGCTCGAAGGTACTGGAACTATACTCGGCTCACCCGTTCCTGCCAATACTACTGCTGGTAAAAACTGGCTAATAGCTTTTATGGATTCGTGTATTCGCCGTGGCTATCGTGTCGATCATATTTGTGTGCATAATTACGAAAAATACGACCCCAATTATTTTGTAAATACTTGGTGCAAATTCTGGTACGACAAATACAAACTGCCTGTTTGGGTTACCGAATTTAATTATGGCGAAGGCTGGAATTCGAGCACTTCGGTTGGTCAGCTCAACGAATACCACACCGGATTCAAAGGTTATGTAGAAGCATTAGACAAAGCAAGTTTTATCGAACGCTATGCTTTTTACACATCGAAAGTCATTACCACCGATGTAAATGCATTGTATGCCGGTTTCGAGTCGTCGAATCCTACCTATCTGAGTCGCAGGGGAATTTATTACCGCGAGTTTGAATCGCGACCATCGCGTGGAAATCCTATTCTGTACAAAAAGCAAATTGTGGATGCTAAATTGGCCGAGGAAGCGTTGAATGCAAGCACCGATTACGATGGTAAATGTTACTCTTTACTTTCGCGCAATACCGATGGCACCAGCAAACGCCGCGTGGAAATTAGCACAGTTACCGCCAAAGCCGACTCTGCTTTTATGGGTGGGAACATGGCTGCTGCCACTGCCATTCAGAGTTTTAGTTTCAAAAAAGTGGAAACCGGAAAATACAAACTAATTGCGCACAATTGCAAAGCATTGGCTGTGGTCGATGGCAAAGTTTGTGTGCAAGCCAACACGGGCGACGACACGCAACTATGGGAAATCATTCCGATAGAAGGTACTGTTTATGTGGTTCTTAAAAATGTGGCTACGCAAAAATACCTGCATCCGCTTGGTGGAAAAATCAATATCGGAACTGCACTTACTACCGACTTTACCGATGCCGAAATTGTATCCAAAACCAAAGCACACTGGGAAATGCAAACATCGAATTTGTGTTCGTGCTTCGATGCCG
>JAIFKX010000220.1 GCA_020049335.1 Paludibacter sp.
TTGTTATTATCGTATTTTTCGGTGGTGTACAACTCATTACAATCGGCATACTTGGTTCGTATATCGGCAATTTATTCAACGAAATTAAAAACCGCCCCGAATACATTATCGAGAAAAAAGAAAATTTCGAATAAATTACTTTATCGGCGTTACCCCTTTTTTCAAAATAATATTACCATATTTGGCAGTTTCGCCAGTCATAACTACCGCAAAAGCCGATTTAGCACGGTCGTAAAAATCAAATCGGTCTATACGGTCAATTGCTGAAGCATTCGGATTGGTAATGTGAATACTTTTCAGATACGAAGCTTCAACCGAGGAGTCGAGTGTATCGCCGGGCACAGCAGCCATCATCATCAGGGGATGTGGCACGTATGCATCGAGTTCGAACAGCGGTAAAATAGCTTCCAACAGTTCAGGAATACGAAGTCCATCGGCTCGAAGAACACGATTATTGAAAGTTTCTCCGGGAAAATGAGCATCGGCAAGAATTAGTTCGTCGCCATGACCCATGCGCGCCATAACGGATAATAATTCGGGACTTATTAAATGGGAAATTCCTTTAAGCATTTTTTACAATATATTTTATTTATTTATTTTCAATCCACTTTACAATCCATTCACCGACTTCAGATGTGGAAAAAGCTTTGGTATTGTCAGCAATATCTTCGGTAACCACATTGGCATCCATGCTAGCAGTTACTGCTTGACGGATTAATGCGCCCTCTTCCATCATACCAAAAGCATATTCGAACATTAAAGCTGCTGAAAGAATAGTTGCCAATGGGTTAGCAATATTTTTGCCTGCAGCTTGCGGATACGAGCCGTGAATTGGTTCAAAAACGGAAGTATGAATACCTACCGAAGCCGAAGGAAGCATTCCCAACGAACCAGTAATTACCGAAGCTTCATCGGTCAAAATATCTCCAAAAAGATTTTCGGTAACCAGAACATCAAAACTTTTTGGCCACTGTATAATACGCATAGCTGCATTATCCACAAACATAAACTCAGTTTCAATATCAGGATATTGAGTTGCAATTTCTTGTCCAATCTGACGCCACAAGCGCGAAGTAGCTAATACGTTCGCTTTGTCTACAATAGTCACTTTTTTATTTCGTTGACCAGCATATTTGTAAGCTAAGTGGAGAATGCGTTCCACTTCCTCGCGGGTATATACGCAGGTATCGTAAGCCGTATTGCCATCTTCGGCGCGACCCTGTGGACGACCAAAATACATACCACCTGTTAATTCTCGAATACACATAAAATCAGCACCATCTATCAATTCGGCACGAAGAGGTGATTTGTGTATCAAAGATGGAAAAGTTGTTACTGGACGAATATTGGCATATAATCCCAAATCTTTGCGCATTTTAAGCAATCCTTGTTCGGGACGAACTTTAGCAGATGGATTGTTATCGTATTTTGGGTCGCCAATAGCACCAAATAGAACGGCATCCGACTGCATACAAAGCTCATGAGTAGCTTTGGGATAAGGTTCGCCAACGGCATCGATGGCACATGCACCAACGATAGCATACTCGTAACTTAACTCATGTCCGAATTTATTACAGACAATTTTCACAACATTTAGCGCCTGTTCTATAATTTCTGGACCAATACCGTCGCCCGGTAAAACAGCAATTTTCAATGATTTACCCATTATTTTTTATTCTATTTATTCGTGTTTAAATTTATTTTTCTATACTTGTGCTTCAATAATATTCAACATTTTTTCGGTTGCTTTAAGCGCCGAAACGGTTTGATCACCATCCAATCCACGTGTTTTAAATATCTTCTCGCCATATTTCCAAGTGGCAATAACTTGTACTATGGCATCAGTTTTTCCACCAGGTGGTATAACAACCTGATAATCTAACAATTCGGGCGTTGGCTTGTTTAATTTTTTATACATTTTGTATAATGCTTTCGACAGAGCGTGGTACTGCCCATCGCCAGAAGCTGTTTCTTCGTAAACTTCACCGTTAATATCCACTTTAACGCTTGCCATTGGGCGCAAACCCTTCGAAACAGTTAGTGAATAATTTAAAACTCGTATAACCTTGTTTTCTTCGTCGTTATTCACTACATCCGAAACAATATAAGGCAATTCGTCGAGCGAAATTAATTCCTTTTTATCCCCTAATTCAATAACACGTTTGGTTACTTTCTTCATCAACTCATCGTCGAGCTCGATACCCAATTTCTCCAAATTTTTAAGGATACTTGCTTTGCCTGAGTTTTTTCCTAAAGCATACAAACGTTCACGCCCAAATCGCTCAGGCAATAAATCGTTATAATATAGATTCTTTTTATTGTCTCCATCAGCATGAATACCAGCTACTTGTGTAAAAACATAATCGCCAATAACTGGTTTGTTAGCAGGGATTCGGATGCCAGCATACGATTCGACTAATCTACTAACCGAATTAATTTTCGATTCATCAATTCTTGTTCTAATTTTCAATTGGTCGTGAAGTACAGGAACCACACTCGAAAGCGGGGCATTGCCAGCTCGCTCACCCAAACCGTTAATGGTTACATGAATGCCATGAATGCCCACTCGAACCGATTCCATTACGTTAGCTACTGCAAGGTCGTAATCATTATGCGCATGAAAATCGAAATGCAAAGTTGGATATCGCTCCAACATAATCATGCAAAATTCACCCGTTTCGGTGGGATAAAGTACGCCAAGTGTATCGGGTAACATAAAGCGTTTTATCGACTCATCTTTCAAATTATCAATCATATAAAACACATATTCCATCGAATTACGCATTCCATTCGACCAATCTTCTAAATAGATATTTACATCGATATCCATTTCGCGGGCGTTTGCCAAAACTTTTTTAATATCCGCTAAATGTTCATCGGGAGATTTTTTTAATTGATTCAAACAGTGGTTTTCTGAACCTTTGCAAAGTAAATTAATCACTTTACAACCAGCATCGTTTATCCAATTGAGTGAGTTGCGGTCGTCGACAAAACCGAGCACTTCAATTTTGCGAAGATGCCCATGGTCGCGCGCCCACTCAGCCACTTTGCTTACCGACCTAAATTCGCCATCCGAAACGCGCGCCGAAGCAATTTCGATGCGGTCGACACCCAAATCTTCAATCAACAACCGAGCAATACTCAGTTTTTCCTGTCCAGCAAACGAAACCCCCGATGTCTGTTCACCATCGCGGAGTGTGGTATCCATTATTTCTAACATCTTATCTTGCAGATTCGTAAGCCTCTATCAAATCTTTTTTACTCAATAGATAATCAATATCATCTAATCCATTCAGCAAACATTCTTTTTTGTAAATATTGATGGCAAAAGATTCTGATTTTCCAGTTATGTTATTTGTAATAGTTTGATTTTCAAGATCAATAGTTAGTGTCGACAGTGGATTTGCATTGACAGAGGCAAAAATTTCTGCTAAAAATTCTACAGAAACAACCACCGGTAAAACGCCATTATTCAAAGCATTATTTTGAAAAATATCGGCAAAAAAGCTCGACACAACCACTTTAAATCCGTAGCCATCAATAGCCCAAGCAGCATGTTCGCGGCTCGAACCCGAACCAAAGTTTTTGCCTCCTACTAATATCGACCCACTGTATACAGGATTGTTTAGAACGAAGTCAGCCTTTGGGCTACCATCTTTATTGTAACGCCAATCGGCAAAAAGATTAGCTCCAAAACCGTTTTTATCAGTTGCTTTCAAGAAACGGGCAGGTATAATTTGGTCAGTATCCACATTCTCGATTGGAAGAGGAACAACTGTTGAAGTAAGTTTAATGAATTTTTCCATGTTCTTTCTTTGTTATTAATTACGTGGGTCAGTTATTTTACCAGTTATTGCAGCTGCAGCAGCAACCAATGGACCAGCCAAAATAGTTCGAGCTCCAGGGCCTTGACGACCTTCGAAGTTGCGATTTGAAGTGGATACGGCATATTTTCCAGCAGGAACTTTGTCATCGTTCATTGCCAAACAAGCCGAGCATCCTGGCTGACGTAATGCAAATCCAGCTTCTATCAACACTTCATACAAGCCTTCTTCTCTAATTTGCTTTTCCACCATCCAGCTTCCTGGAACGAGCCATGCAGTTACATTGTCGGCTTTCTTTTTCCCTTTTACATAATTGGCAAAAAGACGAAAGTCTTCGATACGACCATTCGTACAGCTTCCTAAAAATACAAAATCGATGCTCTTTCCTTCTAATTTTTCTCCGGCAACGAATCCCATATAATCCAAAGATTTTTGAAAAGATATTCGTCCTGTTTCTTCAATAGAATCCAAAGTAGGAATAGATTCGGTAATACCCATACCCATTCCAGGATTTGTACCG
Organism: Paludibacter sp.; assembly: GCA_020049335.1. Taxonomy (GTDB): domain Bacteria; phylum Bacteroidota; class Bacteroidia; order Bacteroidales; family Paludibacteraceae; genus Paludibacter. The sequence goes on from JAIFKX010000220.1 coordinate 4,345, forward strand.
TAAGTAATCATAGGTTGAATATCAGCAGCTTCGAAAACTAATTCTTTATCAAACGTAGCCCCTTCGTCGGATTTAAGTGTTTGCCAATAAGCTAATCTCTCATCCCAAGCAGCACCTTTTGGCGCAAACTCACGTCCTTTTACATAATCAAAAGTTGTTTGGTCGGGAGCAATTAATCCACCTCGAGCACCCATTTCGATTGAAAGATTACAAACAGTCATGCGTTCTTCCATGCTCATACTGCGAATTGCTTCGCCTGCATATTCCACAAAATAACCAGTAGCACCACCAGTTGTCAGTTTCGAAATCATGTAAAGTGCTAAATCTTTGGAAGTTACTCCAGCACTAAACTTACCATTAAAAGTGATACGCATAGTTTTGGGGCGGGTTTGCAAAATACATTGCGTGGCCAACACCATTTCTACTTCGCTGGTACCAATACCGAAAGCGATAGTTCCAAATGCACCATGCGTAGAGGTATGACTATCACCGCAAACAATAGTCATTCCGGGTTGAGTAAAGCCATTTTCGGGACCAATAATATGCACAACACCATTTTTGGCATGTCCGAGCGGATAAAACAATGGCATTTCAAATTCGCTTGCATTGCGAGCAAAAGTATCCAACTGATTGCGCGAAATTGGATCCTGAACAGGTTTATCCTGATTAATTGTAGGTGTGTTGTGATCGGCGGTCATAGTTGTTAGTTCTGGGCGAAAAACTTTTAACCCGCGCTCACGAAGTCCGTTAAAAGCCTGCGGGCTTGTTACTTCATGGCAAAAATGACGGTCGATATACAACTGTGTCGGTCCGTTTTCGACCGTAGATACGACATGCGCATCCCAAATTTTATCAAAAAGGGTAGCTGCCCCCCGACCCCCTAAAGGGGGAGTAAGAGAGCGATTTTCTGTATTTTCTGTATTATTCATTGTTCTATTTATTTATTTTAAAATTTCATTTTACTCAACACCTCCCCCTTTAGGGGGTTAGGGGGCAAGTTTTATTTCACAAACTGATTAATTGCATTAATATAAGCTTCCACGGATGCGGCCACAATATCTGTATTGGCACCAAAACCATAATATACAATTCCAGCATGTTCTACCTGCATGTGCACTTTGCCTACATCGTCGCTACCTTTATTAATAGCCTGAATGGTAAACTCTTGCAGCACCATGGTGCGATTAATTATTTTTTTCAAAGCTTTGATAGCCGCATCCACCGGACCGTTGCCAGAAGCAGCAGCTTCAAATTTTTCACCAGCTATAATTAAGCCAATACTGGCAACTGCTTGCACGCCAACACCCGAAGTTACTTGTAAAAAATCGAGTTGAATACGTTGTTTTTCCGAACGACCTTTGCCAGCTAAAACCAATACATCGTCGTCGTTAATATCTTTCTTTTTGTCAGCTAATTTCAGAAACTCTTCGTATATTTTATCTAATGGTTCGCCTTCGACATTAACACCCAATATACTCAAACGATGTTTCAAGGCGGCACGTCCACTTCGAGCGGTAAGTACAATCGAATTTTTGTCAATCCCAACATCCGTTGGATCCATAATTTCGTAGCTTTCGCGATTTTTTAACACGCCATCTTGATGAATGCCCGACGAATGCGCAAAAGCATTTCGACCCACAATAGCTTTATTGGCTTGTACAGGCATATTCATTAAGCCCGAAACCATGCGACTAATACCATATATCTTTTGAGTATTAATCTGCGTTTCGATATTCATTGTTTTATGGCATTTCAAAATCATAGCAATTTCTTCGAGCGAAGTATTACCAGCACGTTCGCCTATACCATTAATTGTAACTTCCACTTGTCGAGCACCATTCTGAACACCCGCAATTGTATTGGCAGTAGCCATTCCAAGATCGTTATGGCAATGTGTAGATAAAATGGCATTATGCACTCCTTTCACATTTTCCATAAGGAATTTTATTTTTTCGCCATATTGCCAAGGTAAACAGTAACCCGTTGTATCAGGAATATTTACAACAGTTGCACCCGCTTTTATAACAGCTTCAACCACACGTGCCAAATACACATTGTCGGTACGACCTGCATCTTCGCAATAAAACTCTACGTCCTCCACATATTTTTTTGCATACTTAACTGCAGCAATTGCACGTTCCAATATCTCATCTTGGGTAGAGTTGAATTTATATTTTATGTGAAATTCGGAAGTGCCAATTCCAGTATGAATACGTTTATTTTTAGCATATTGGAGCGCTTCGGCAGCCACATCAATGTCTTTTTGCACACCGCGTGTCAAGGCACAAATTGTAGGCCAAGTAACATTTTTCGAAATTTCGACCACCGATTTAAAATCGCCAGGACTCGAAATTGGGAAACCCGCTTCAATCACATCCACGCCCAACCCTTCAAGCGCTTTAGCAACCTGAATTTTTTCAATGGTATTTAACTGGCAGCCAGGAACCTGTTCGCCATCGCGTAAAGTGGTATCGAAAATAAATAATCTATCCATAATATTCTTATTTACTATTTTTTCATTTACAATTTACTAATTATTACTACCCTTTTGGAGGTTAGGGGCAGCCCTAAAAAAAAACCTTCTTCACCGAAGTGAGAAGGTTTTATAATATTCTATATATTAACTACATACCAAACTCACTTCTACTTGTGCTGCAAGAGAATAATAATACCGAGTAGAAGAATATGTAGAAAATGATTGTTCATTGTTTATTTTTATTGCGGTGCAAAGATAATTTATTTTTCTTATCCAACAAAGCAAAATGTAATTTTTTTGATTATTTTACTTTCATTTTCAAAGTTTTTATTCAAATAAAATTAGAAAATAAACAAATATAGTTTAATGGTCAAATATAATACACCATTATAAAATATTTACCTCACCCTAACCCTCTCCTTGAGGAGAGGGAATTGCGGTCTGCAACTAATAAAGTTATGCGACATTATTTTATTCCACTTACTTAGTGATAGAATTCGACTAATTTTATTTAAAAACACATAATTGAAAACAATATTTTTAATTCGATATATACATCTTTATATTAAAACTATTGTAAATCAATCATCATTTGAATATTTCATTTTTAATTCAGTTATCAATTAAGCAATAATCTTTTTTAACTCTCAAGGAAATAAAATTTCCATTTACCAAACATTTATACTATTTTCGCATGATTTTTAATTGATTAAATACAAACAATGCATAAAGGATTCTATTTTTTGCTCCCGCTTCTTCTAGTTGCATGCCAACCTCGGCTGTGGCAAGTACAGGAGGCTACTTCTACAAAAATTGCGATTGATGCTACAACACAAGTTTTAGCTGATACGAGCTATATTAATTTTTTAGAACCATTCAAAAAGCAAGTTGACACAAAAATGAATGTAGTTATAGGGCGAGCTGCCGAAACAATGCGCGGTCATGCACCCGAAAGTTTGCTTTCGAACTTTAGCGCCGATGTTTACCGACAGTCAGCTAGCGATTATCTGAAATCGGAAGTGGATATTGCTATCGTTAACCTTGGCGGATTGCGCACCATTGTACCTGCAGGCGATATTACCATTCGCAAAGTTTTTGAGCTTATGCCTTTCGAAAACGAATTAGTAGTTGTGTACTTAAAGGGCGATAATTTGAATGCATTGTGTCAGTATTTTGCGTCGATGGGTGGCGAAGGTGTTTCAGGCTTGCGCTTTAAAATTGAAAATAAAAAAGCAGTTGAAATTCAAATCGGTGGTCAGCCATTGGATACAAACAAACTGTACAGCATTGCGACAAACGATTATTTAGCTGGCGGCAACGACAAAATGGTTGCACTCGCCTTGCACGAAAAGCGTGTAAATACTGGTATCAAAGTGAGAAATATGCTTCTCGATTTTATAAAAACTGAAACTGCAAAGGGGAAAGTAATCAGGGCTGAGTTGGACGGAAGAGTAGTTTATAGTGAATAGTTTACAGTTTATAGTTTACAGTTTATAGTTTATAGTTTATAGAAAATAAAAAAAATATGAAAAAATATATCGTCGGAGTTTTATTGTTGTTATCGCTAACAGCGGTGGTAGAAGCTAAAAAAATAAAGCTAGTCATTTTACACACCAACGACACACACAGTCAGGTGGAGCCTACCGAGAAATCGGCACTTAAAACTTCGGACATGGGTGGATATGTTCGACGTATGGGAGTGATTCAGAAAATTCGTACGGAAGAAAAAAATGTCCTTTTGCTGGATGCGGGTGATTTTTCGCAAGGCACTCCGTATTTTAATTTTTACAACGGTCGTATTGAAATTGACGCATTAAATCGTATGAAATACGACGCTGTAACGCTTGGAAATCACGAATTTGACAATGGCATTGATACACTTGCAGTTATTCTTCGAAATGCAAAATTTCCGATTGTAAGTTCGAACTACGATGTAAATAATACACCTTTAAAAACGTTTGTGCAGCCTTTTTTGATTCTAAAACGTTTTGGTTTGCGCATTGGAATAATGGCTATCAATGTGGAGCCGAAGAGTTTGATAATTGAAAGCAATTATCGTGGTTTGATTTATAACGACCCAATTTCAACGGCAAATGAAACGGCTACTTATCTCAAAAAAGAACAAAAGTGCGATGTTATTATCTGCCTGTCGCATTTGGGTTCGGATGCTGCAGCTAAAGAAGTTAATGATTTTCAATTGGCACGCGAAACCCGATTTATAGATGTAATTATCGGAGGACACTCGCACACACTCCTCGAAAATGCCAAAGAAACCAACCGCGATGGTCGCAAAGTTGTTATAGCTCAAGTTGCAAAAAGCGGTTTGTATTTAGGGAAAATAGAACTGGAACTTGGAAAATAAGGTAGTTTTTACTAAAAACCCAAAACTATAACAAGTAATTTAGCCGAGTTGCATACCGACAAAAAACGGATAGTTAAATCCCGTAATATAATCGGGTTTACTACGGAATATAGTCTGTGAGAGTACGACTCTAAGTCGTGCCCTCACTTTACATCGTGATTGATGAATTTTTCCCATTTTTACATTTAATATTTAAAAATTATTTCTATATTTGCAATCTGTATGTTATAAATCACAAAGAATCAAATCTTAACAATGAAAGAAATTGAATTTATAGTATTTTTGGACTCTCGACAACTAAATCGATTAAGAGTGAGACTAATAACAGAAAATGGAGAATTAATCGATGTATTGTATCAATACGAATCACTTATCAATACTAATTGGACTGCAATTGTACGCTATGATTGTGCTCATGGGTTTTTCCACCGCGATGTTTTAATGCCAAATGGCGACAAAGAAAAAAAGTCTATCGAAATTGATTCACTAAAAAATGCTTCGAAGTACGCTGAACAGGATTTGAAAGATAGATGGGAATGGTATAGAGACAAATTTATTAAAAAACTTAAAAAGTAAAAAAAATGACACATAAAGAAACAGTAGAAAGAAATATAGGATTGACATTTGATTTTGTTAATTACCTTATTGACAATAAAGAAGAGGTAAATAAGCTGCCAGACAACTTTAATCTCGAATTTATTGAAAAAGACTTTACAAAAATTGAACAAAAGCCAACACAAATATTATCAAATTTAAACTTGAAACAAAAATATGTTCGAGTAAAAAATACATTTGATGTAGCCTATTAATTTCGATTTTTATACAGGCATAAAAATTCACGAATCAACAGCTCGTAAAAACAAAACACTCTGGCTTTGGCTGAGTGTAGGGATTAATTTAGGCTTTTTGGGCGTATTTAAATACGACAATTTTTTTGCCGAATCGTTTGCAGAAGCACTAACTCAGGTTGGTGTAAATTCAAATTTCGGAACTTTGCAAATCATTTTGCCGGTTGGTATTTCGTTTTATACATTTCATGGCTTATCATACGTAATCGACATTTATAAAGATAGAATTAAACCTGAACGTAATTTTGTTGACTACTCATTGTTTGTTAGCTTCTTTCCACTACTTGTAGCTGGGCCAATTGAAAGAGCTACGCATCTTTTACCACAGCTACTCAAAAAACGTGAATTTGATTATACAAAAGCAGTTGATGGGCTACGACAAATACTGTGGGGTTTGTTCAAAAAAATTGTAATTGCCGACAATTGCGCCGAATATGCTAACACCATTTTCAATAATTCAGCCGATTACTCTGGAAGTACGCTTGTGTTGGGTGCTCTATTTTTCACATTCCAAATTTATGGCGATTTTTCAGGTTACTCCGATATTGCATTAGGTACTGCACGCCTTTTTGGTATCGAACTTTTACGAAATTTTGCTTTTCCGTATTTCTCACGCGATATTGCTGAGTTCTGGCGACGTTGGCACATTTCACTTTCCTCCTGGTTTAAAGATTACCTCTACATACCGCTCGGTGGGAGTAAAGGTGGCATGTGGATGAAAATTCGGAATACATTCATTATATTTATTGTTAGTGGTTTTTGGCATGGTGCCAATTGGACTTTTGTAATATGGGGATTTCTAAATGCCTTATATATAATGCCTTCCATTATTTTTAAAACCAACCGAAACAATCTCGAAATTGTGGCAAAAGGAAAATACTTACCAACAATAAAAGAGTTTATTGCAATAAGTATTACATTTAGCTTAACAGTCTTTGCTTGGATTTTCTTCAGGGCTTCGGATGTTACGCATGCTTTTTATAAGGTGAGTCGATGCATTGCATTTCAAAAAAAATCTCCGGCAGAGTTTCAAATCCACTTGAAACTCAGCTATTTTTAATTATAAAAAAAATAACGAGCATTTTCTCATTCAACTTAAAAAGTAATTTGTTATAATTCCGATTAAATTTAGACAATAATTTGAAACAATAAATTATCGATTAAATAGATATAAATATTGAATTATGAATATTATCATCTATCTTTGCATAAATATTGATTCACTATGAGAATTATTTCGAAAAGTACACTTGTAAAGTACTATCAGAAAAACGAACAGGCAAAAACAGCGCTTGAATTGTGGTATAGAGAAACAAAAAAGGCTAATTGGTCTAATTTTTCGGATATTAAAAATACATTTAACAGCGCGGATAGTATTGGCAATCAGCATTATGTTTTCAATATAAAAGGAAACGATTTTAGATTAATAGTTGTTATTCGATTTACAATCAGCACAGTACTTATTCGGTTTGTTGGCACACACAATGAATATGATAAAATCAAAAATATAAACACAATTTGAATATGGCTACAATTAAAAGCGAGATTGAATACAATGCAATTATGCAACGTATTGAGGAGTTACTCACCTTGACTAACGACAATACAGTATCGACGGATAAGAATTTGATAGAACTCGATATGCTATCGGAATTGGTTGATGAATATGAAGAAATCCATTATCCAATTGGAATGCCAAGCTTTGTTGACGTTTTGAAGCTTAGAATGTATGAGTTGGGAATTACACAGAAAAAAATGTCCGAAATGCTACATGTTAGTCAATCGCGAATAAGTGATTATTTAACAGGAAAAAGTGAACCAACATTAAAAATTGCCAGAGATATCAGTATAAAATTTCAGATTGACTCATCAATTATTCTTGGAGTTTAAGCAAAACGAGGCGAGGCGTAAAAAGCAATAATCTCAAATCCAAACTCCAAGTAACATAAAATAGTGCACTAAACTCACTAAATGCTATTTGCCTATAACCTGGAAAAAAGCAAAGTTTCTGCGTTGCATATTAAACATTATCGGCTGTTCTTCAAATTTACTTGAAGCTCAGCTGGTTTTCTTTTCACAAAAAAATCTCAATAAATTTGATAAATTGCTATTTTTCAAGAATTTGCCTTTTTTACTTTTTTGTAAAGTTCCGAGGCAAACACAAAATTATTGAGGTCTTCGTTGTCGACATGAAAAATATCTTCTTTACTTCCTTGCCACGCTTTTTCGCCTTTATTTATAAAAATAATATTTTCGCCAATTTCCATCACCGAGTTCATATCGTGTGAGTTGATAATGGTGGTAATATCAAATTCACGGGTAATTTCGTGTATTAATTGGTCAATAATTAGCGAAGTTTGTGGGTCGAGACCGGAGTTTGGTTCGTCGCAAAACAAGTATTTGGGCTGCAAGGCAATAGCACGAGCAATAGCTACACGCTTTTGCATGCCACCGCTAATTTCTGAAGGAGCTAAGTTATATGATTTTTCTTTCAAGTCGACATGTTGAAGACAAAAGCGTGCACGTTCAACCATTTCCTCTTTTGTGGTTTTAGCAAACATTTCGAGCGGATAAATCACGTTTTCGAGTACCGAAAGCGAGTCGAATAATGCAGAACCCTGAAATAGCATTCCCACCTCGCGACGCAACAATCGAACATCGCTCATACGCATATCGGGTAAATTACGGCCATCGTACTCAATGCGACCATTATCAATGCGGTGCAAACCAATAACGCTTTTCATCAACACAGTTTTTCCTGAACCGCTGGCGCCAATTATCATATTGGTTTTACCATTATCGAAAACTGCCGACACATTTTTCAATACATGGTTTCCGTCAAACGATTTATCTATATTTTTTACCTCTATCATTTCTTTTTAGTTAATCAATTGATAAGTTTATCTGTGAATTGGTTGATTGGTTCTTATGAAATTGGTACTTTGGCACATTATTGATTTAGCATCAAATTGGTAATCAACAAATTAAAGAAAAGAATTAAAATGCTACTATTAACAACGGCATTAGTACTTGCTTTACCTACATCAAGTGCACCTCCGTAAGCATAATAGCCATAATAAGCTGCTACCGAAGAAATTAAAAACGCAAAAACGACTGATTTTACAAGCGAATAAAACACATAATAGGGTATAAATGCATATTGAATTCCCAACAAATAATCGGCTGTAGTAATTATATCTGTAAATACTCCAACCAAATATCCCCCGCCAAGTCCTACAGCCATACTGAAAATCACCAAAAAAGGCATCATAAAAATAAATGCCGCAATTTTGGGTAAAATAAGGTAGTTTGCCGAATTGACACCCATAATTTCGAGGGCATCAATTTGCTCGGTAATACGCATAGTTCCAATCTCTGAAGCGATATTCGAGCCAATTTTACCAGCCAAAATCAAGCACAAAATGGTCGACGAAAATTCCAATAAAAGTGTGTCGCGCGTAACCAAGCCAGTACTGTAGGTTGGTAATAAGGGATTTTCGGTATTGAGTTTGGTTTGAATAGTCATAATGGCACCAATAAATACAGAAATAATAATAACGATTGGCAAACTTTGCAAACCAAGTTTTTCGAGTTCTTTGGGAAACTGACGGAAAAACATTCGCCAACGGTCGGGTGCTACGAGCACACGTTTCATTAATAAAGCATAGCTGCCGGTATCCTGAAGAATATTCATTTATTGTTCTATTTTTAGAAGCCAAAAGTTTGGCATTGAAATTAAAAGCATATTGCAAGCGCAAATATAGTACTTTTTCAATGAATTTTTATTTTTACTTAAATAATAAAACCTAACAAGATCCAAATCTCTGTTAGGTTTTTCAGTTTCAAAGAAATTATTTTGGCACTTTAAACCAAACAATTTAGTGATATGTTAAGCTTAAAATGATGTATTATAAAAATTTTAAATTATTGCTGAACAGCATTTTCAAATTTTAAAACAGACACATTATCAAATTAACACAACACTATTTAATTTTCATCCCCAAATTCCACATCACAAAAGCCCACATATCTCCTTGTGCATCAATCAGTTTTGCAATTGGCTTTCCGGCTCCGTGGCCAGCCTTCTGGTCGACACGAATAAGCGACACATAATTGCCCTTGTTGGCAGCTTGGAGTGTAGCAGCAAATTTAAACGAATGCGCTGGCACTACACGGTCGTCATGATCGCCTGTCATAACAAAAGTAGCAGGATATTTCACTCCCACTTTTACATTATGAAGTGGCGAATAGGCTTTTAAATACGCAAACATCTCTTTGCTCTCTTCGCTTGTTCCATAGTCAGTTGCCCAAGCCCATCCTATTGTAAACTTCTGATAACGAAGCATATCGAGCACACCAACTTCGGGCACAGCCACAGCAAACAAATCGGGGCGTTGCGTTAGACAAGCGCCAATAAGCAAACCACCGTTTGAGCCTCCATTAATGGCTATTTTCTTTTTCGAAGTATATTTGTTGTCAATAAGATATTCGGCAGCGGCAATAAAATCGTCGAACACATTTTGTTTTTGCATTTTTGTTCCCGCCAAATGCCACTTTTCGCCATATTCTCCTCCACCACGAATATTGGCAACCACATAAATGCCACCATTTTCGATAAACGGAATTCGACCCGTATTAAAACTTGGGTTTATACTAATGTTAAATCCACCGTAACCGTAAAGCATAAGCGGATTTTTTCCATCCTGTTTCAATCCCTTTTTATAGGTAATAAACATTGGAATTTTGGTACCATCTTTACTTGTATAAAATTTTTGTTCGGTTACAAAATCTGTTGGTGTAAATTTAACTTCTGCTTTTTGATACAAAGTGGAAGTGTTTTTAGCAATATCCAATTTGTAAATTGTTGTTGGATAAGTAAATGACACAAACGAATAATAAGCTTCGTTTTCTTTCATACTTCCCGAAAAAGATGCGATAGTTCCCATAGTTGGCAATTTCACCTCCCCAATTTTTTTACCAGTAAAATCGAAAATATACGCATGATTGGAAGCGTTTTCATTGTATTTTGCAAAAAATTTACCACCCGCTATTTCTATTTGTTCTAATACAAATTCACTCTCAGGAATAATCGTTTTCCAATTTTCTGGTGTTGGCTGAGCTGGGTTAATGCAAATTAATTTTTGGTTCGAAGCATTATCATTTGTCAGCACATATATTTTATCATCAATGCAATCTACAACCGTGTAATCGTTTTCGAAATTGGTTACAATAGGAATAATCTTCGAATCCACAGCAGATAAATCTTTCATATAAAGCGAATTACCCGAAGTTGATTCTGTTTCGGAAATAAAAAGATATTTTTCGTCGTCGCTTGTTGCAGCAGAACAATTGCGTAGTGCAAAATCCTTGTTTTCAAAAATCAAGGTATCATCCGTTTGATTTTCGCCTAATTTATGAAAATAGATTTTGTGAAATTCATTTTTATTCGAAAATTCTTTTCCAGCAACGGGAGCGTCGTATGCACTATAATAAAAACCATCACCTTGCCAGGCAATGCCCGAAAATTTTACCCATTTCACAACATCAGTTAGCAGTTTGTTTGCTGCCACATCCATCACGAAAATTTCGTTCCAGTCGGAACCGCTGCGCGCAATACTATAAGCAAGAAATTTTCCATTTTTCGAAAAAGCAATCGAATTCAAAGCCACCGTGCCATCTGTCGATAATTTATTGGGGTCGAGCACCACTCTCGGTTTGTTTGTAGTTGCATCTTCCACATACAAAACACTTTGATTTTGCAATCCATCATTTTTAAAAAAATACTTTTTGCCATCTTTTGTAAAGGGCGCACCGTATTTTGGATAATTTGAGATTTCTTTAATCCTATTTTTTAAAGCTTCGCGAAATGGAATTTTATCTAAATAGCTGTATGTGAGCTTATTTTGAGTCGCAACCCAATTCATCGTTTCTGTCGAACGATCGTCTTCGAGCCATCGATAAGGTTCGGGAACTTGAGTTCCAAAATAGGTCTCTACAATGGTATCCTTTCGAGATAGCGGATAATTTACCTTAGGAGCAGCCATAATCATATAAATATTAAACAGCAATAATGAAGTGTAAAAAATTGATTTCATGGATTTTATGAATTATAACTCAGAATTTTACTTCTGAAAAGAATTTCTAATTTTGATTTTTTTTTGAAACGTAAAAGTACAAAAAAAACATGAAAGATGAATAAATATGCGTTTTAACTTGCAAAAATAAAACAACAAGGTAGTAATCAACTGGAAAAATTAATAAAACACTAAAACCGTTTGAAGTTTGATTCGCCTGATTTAAGCAGGATAATATTAATCTATTTCCAAACTTAACAATTTTCT
>JAIFKX010000058.1 GCA_020049335.1 Paludibacter sp.
TCGGACAAAACAGGTAGTCCCGCAAGTGTGCATCAGGTTGTGCAAACTTTGCACACTACCTATCCTGATATGCTTGTAGATGGCGAAATGCAGGTTACTTTTGCTTTTAACAAAGAACTCCGAGATCGTAAATATCCGTTTTCGAAAATTGCTGGAAAAAATGTAAATACGCTTATATTCCCAAATCTAAGCTCGGCAAATACCGCCTATAAAATGCTGATTGAAATGGGATTGGCACAAACAATTGGACCAATTCAAATGGGGCTGAACAAGCCAGTACACATTCTCGACGTAGAAAGTTCGGTGAGCGACATTGTACACATGACGGCAGTAGCTGTACTCGACGCCATTGTGGAAGAAAAAATCAACACCAACAACCTCGACCGAATTGGCAAAGTAGCTAAAAAATAATGGATGAGAAAATTGTTTTCACGCTCAACAACAACGGCATACTTGGTTGCCTACCCGAATGTATGGTGGTGGATATCGACAAAAAAGGTATTTTCCAAACCCAATTTGTACGTGTTGTTGAGCAAAACAAAACAAACCACAAACACCTTTTCGATGCTAATGAACTTCAAATGCTCGATTGCTGCTTGCGATTGGAAAAAAGCAATATTATTTCGAAAATAAAAGACAGGCAAGTAAAAGATTGGAATGATTTGATTGAAAAGTATTTTTCTAAAAAAAAATTAAGTACCGACAAACAACACATTAAAGATTATTTATTAGATTACATCGAAAAAATTCAGCAACGTTTTTTTGAATTGGTAGGCGAACGAAATTTGTATTTACCAATTGGTAAATTTCCATTTACATGGACAGAACTTGCCTTAGAAGAGGAGATGCCTGAATTATTGTATTGTTTCGAGAACTTACCCGACCGCATAAATTATTCGCTCGCTATTAATAGCGGTAACAAATCGCTTTCGTTGCAAAAAGCATTGCTTGTAACTCGAAAACCGGCACGTGTTTTAATCAAGAATAAAATTTTCGAATTCGATGTCGATGTGGATGGCGCTAAACTTATGCCCTTTTTCGACAAACAAAAAGTATCTATTACGAAAGCCAATGCCGACGAATATATCGAAAAAGTAATTGTGCCATTGGCAGTTACAAACAAAGTATTGGCATCGGGCTTCGAAATTGAAACGCAAAATATACTCACAAACGCCATACTGAAAATAAGGGAATTAACTCCCATTCGCCAATTTACACTTTTCGACGACGGTGCTGAAAATAGTGCCGAAAAAAGTTTGGTTATAGAGCTTATTTTCGAATATGGTAGTTTTCAGTTTTGGGCAGGACAAGGTGGCAAAATTACGCGCGTGGATTTGACCGAAAATTCATTTACAATAAGCAAAGTAGAACGTGACCGAATGCTCGAAAATATATATATCGATGCACTCAAAGAGTTAGGGCTCAACTTAGATGCCAAAGTACGCAAAATGCCTTACAACGAAGGAGTTGAGTGGATAAATGTAAATTACAAAGCTTTGGAAGCTACTGGTGTAGACATCCGCTTTGAAAATAAAAACAACTCCAAACAACAGGTTTTTGTAGGTGAACGCACCCTGAAAATTGTGCTCGAAGAGGGACGCGACTGGTTTGATATTAATGGAAAAGTGATGTTTGGTGCTTACGAAATTCCATTCGTGCGATTACTCAAATACATAAAACAAAACAAACACGAGCTTATTTTGCCCAATGGCGAATATGCTATAATTCCACAAGCTTGGTTCGACGAATATAAAACCCTGGTGGATGTGTGCAAAATTGAAGATGGAAAAGTCCTTGTTGCCCGACATTTTCTAGCGCTAACAAAAGAATTAGCGCAAAAACCACAAGTAGCTTGCAACCTGAAACTAAACACGCGAAAACTTTTAGAACAAACGCTCGATACCGACTACGACTTGCCTTCAGGCTTTAAAGGTGAGCTCCGACAGTATCAACAGGCTGGCTATAATTGGATGCGCTTGTTGGACGAATTGGCGCTTGGTGGATGCCTTGCAGACGATATGGGACTTGGAAAAACCATTCAAGCACTATGCCTGCTGCAATGGATGAAAGAACAAAAACGTGGAATAAACTTGCTTGTAGTACCCAAAAGTTTAATTTACAACTGGGAAGATGAAGCGGCGCGCTTTGCTCCTGAATTGAAAATTTACGTGCATTCGGGCTTACAACGCTTTCGAGAATCAGCTGATATTAAAGATGTTGACATACTACTTACCAGCTACGGAACATTACGTCGGGATAAAAAAATGCTTTCAGATATTCCATTTAACTACATAATTCTCGACGAGGCGCAAGCCATAAAAAACCCACAATCGGACACCACACAAGCTTGCCATACGCTGCAAGGGCAACGGTTCTTAACGCTCACGGGTACGCCACTCGAAAATTCGTTGACAGATTTGTGGTCGCAGGTACATTTTTTTAACCGCAATATGCTTGGTACGCAAGACCATTTTATTCGCGCGTGCAAACAATTAGACAAACAGCAGTTTTACAGGCATTTACTAAAACCATTTATGCTTCGGCGTCACAAAAAGGATGTACTTACCGAATTGCCCGAAAAAACAATAACCGTACAATGGTGCGACATGAGCGACGACCAATATCGTTTTTACAAAGATATTCGCAATAGTTATCGCGATAAATTTATCGACAATAAAAACAAAAATAACAACAAGGTAAATGCCATTGTGTTGCTCGAAGGCTTGCTTCGTTTGCGACAATCGGCAAATCATCCCGCACTTGCCGACAAAACCTACACGGGCGATTCGGGAAAATTTGATACAGTGTGCGAAAAACTCAACGAAGTGTTGGAACAGGGCGATAAAGTACTCATTTTTAGCTCATTTACCGAACATCTCAAAATCTATCGAACTTATTTAGATGAAATTCAAACGCCCTATTGCTATCTGGATGGAAGCACCACCGATAGAAAAGCTGAAGTGGAACGTTTTCAGCACGACCAAAGCATAAAGGTGTTTCTACTTTCGCTCAAAGCGGGTGGTGTAGGTCTAAACCTGACGGCTGCAAGTTATGTTTTCTTGTTAGACCCCTGGTGGAATCCGGCTGCCGAAGCACAAGCCTACGACAGAGCACACCGCATGGGACAAAAAAATCAAGTATTTGTATATAAATTTATCAGCCGTAAATCCATCGAGGAAAAAATTATGCAATTACAAAAAGAAAAGCTTCAATTATTCGACAATATGGTAAATGGAGATTCGGATGTTATGAAAAATTTGAGCGTGGAAGATGTAATGAGATTGATAGAATAGGAAGCTGTTAGTTCGAGATTATACGCTACTTGGAGCGGGGGTTTGATAAATTCTCAATAGTTTTTAGAAAATCATACTAAACTGTCTTCGAGCACCATCATGGGTTTGAGTTTCAATTTCATTTTTAAGTAAAAGCGAAATAACAGCATAAAAACATGCATAATACAAACGGTTTACAACAGCATTCCAACGGTTGTTTTCCGCTAATATCAGTGCTTCTTCGTACGATTCGACAGCTCTTTGAAAGCGGTATTTATATAATCGTTCCTATTCTCAATTAGCATAATTGCAAGCCTTCTGATTTCACATTTTTATATAATGGAGAATATAATAATGTTGTATTCCAATATGATTTCGGGTATATAAATGCTGAAATTGCTTGGCCGGTTTCTAATTCTATACTATATAAATCATCTCTGAAATTATCTTCAATTTTGTTGGTTATCTTGTTGTTATCCACCAAAATTAGAATATCCCAATCGGAATTTTCACGATTATCTCCACGCGCACGCGACCCAAACAAAAATGCTTGAGCTTGAGGGTCTTTAGCATGTATAGATTTGCCAATTTTATTAAATGTCTGGTCTTGACTAGTCATTGTAATTGATTTTAAATGTACTCGTTCTTTTTTAGAGCAGATGAATATGCAAATATACAAAACTTCTTTCTGATAGAATAACAATACGTGCTGAATTATTGTTTTTGAAAGAAAAAACAACTGCTGAATTTCATTTGTTGAAATTCAGCAGTGATTTATTTAATACGCAAGTTTGGAAACTTGCTTTCCACAGGACATAGCGAAGACGCAACGTCCAGCGTCAAGTGCGAGATTATACGCTACGAAGAGCGAGGCATTTTTTGTCAAAAAAATAATCACGGCTGAACTTCAACTGTTGAAATTCAGCCGGATTTATGTTTTAGAATATTCAAAGCGGGAGCTCTGTTTTTACTGCGATATATGCAAAGAGCATAAAACGAGCACTAAGTGCGAGATTTTACGCAACTTGGAGCTGGGTCTATTTCTTTAAAATTATTTTCGTAGTTACTTCATCCTTGGTAAATAATTTCAACAAATAAGAACCTTTCAGGTAATTACTGAAATTCAGTTCTTTTAAATCTCCTGAGGCTTCCAGTTGTAATAATTGCCCATTTATGGCATAAATTTCTGCCCTTAGAATTTGTTTATCCGAACGAATTTGGAGCTTGTCATTTACAGGATTAGGATAAATAAGAGCATTCAACGAATTTATGTTATAAATAGCTGTATTATCCTTTATTGCAAGTTCACCATTTTTCAATAAAAATTCATAATTATCATCTGTGCCGCCCGATAGAATAATATCATATTTACCAATCGGAGAATCCGAAGTTGCCGAACAACTTACGGTTGGTAATACATCCAGTTTACTTACATCATCACTGCCTTTGAATCCGCTATAAACAAGCGTGAAGCTTGGAATAGCCGCACCTTTGTTTATTGAATCATTTTTGGCACTGATAACAAGAGCAGCTTTAGTGATAGTGAGTTTAGCGTTTACAAAGTTAAATGAATAATTAGTAGCTGCCCCACCTCCAACAAGTATATCATAAACGCCTGCATTGCTGGTTGTAATTGCTGATGTTGTAGCTGTAGGAACTGTTGTCAATACTGATGAATTTTGGCTGTTTTTAAAACCAACATAACTAATATTCAGCGTTGGATTGGCATTTCCATACACTTTGGTTGCATCCACTCCAGTTACAGTTAATGGAGCTTTAGTAACGGTTAGTTTTGCACTGGTATAGCTAAGCGAATAATTAGTAGCACTTCCTCCGCTCACGGTAATATCATACAAACCGACATTACTTGCAATTAACGCAGTAGTTATGATAGTTGGCAAAGTTGTCAAGACGCTTGCTGTTTCACTGTTTTTAAATCCTGAATAGTTGTAAGTCAATGTCGGATTCGCATTGCCGTATTCCTTGTTCTGATTATCGGCTGTTATCATAAGTGCTGCTTTGGAAATACTTAATTTTCCGATTGTAGTAACATAATCAAACTGGTAATTGTCAGCCGTTGCACCTGAATAAGTAATGTTGTATGTTCCAACTGCTGAAGTAGCAACTGCCGTACAACTTGCTGTCGGAATTGCTGTAAGAATAGTTGCATCGTCCGAACCTTTATAACCCGTTACATTCATACTGAAAGTTGGATTTGCATCGCCATATACCCGACTTGCATCTGTGGCGTAAACTTTCAATGTAGCTTTATTGACCGTTAATTTTCCTGTTGTATAACTTAATGCATAATTAGTTGCTGCTCCACCACTCACAATAATATCATAGCTGCCGACATTACTCATTGTTTTGGCAACGGTAGAAGCTCCTGGTAGCGAAGTCAGTACTGCCGAAGTTTCATTGTTTTTAAAACCACTGTAATTCAATGTGAAAGTTGGATTGGCATCACCATATATCTTCGAAGCTGCCTGAGCCGTAACCATTAACGGTGCTTGTGTAATACTCATTTTTCCACTCTGATAAACCACCGCATAATTGGCATCGGTTATGGTACTGAGCACAATGCTGTAATCACCTACAATACTGGTTGCAGTTGCCGTTGTACTTCCAGTTAGTTGCGCTGCCAATTCATATTTGGTATCTCCGTTCACAAATCCCGAATACGAAACCGTGAAAGCAGGGTTTGCATCGCCATACACACGAGTTTTGTTGTCGGCTGTGGCAGTAAGTGTAGCTTTATTTACAGTAAAAGTTCGTGTCGCTGTAGCTGCATTATAATTGCTTGTTCCAGCCTGTGTGGCAGTTACGGTATAACTTCCCGCTCCTGCTATGGTAGCAGTAGTGCCCGAAACAATTAACTTTGATGGAACTGACGAACCAAAGCTAATAGGTAAACTGGTATTTGCTGACGCAATAAGACTAAACGCTGCATCGCCATAGGTTTTATCAGGAATAACATCAAACGTAATGCTCTGATTGGCTTTACTAACTGTCAACAGTTTTTGTACGGGTGTTCCGGTCAGGTAATTGCCGTTGCCTGCTACGCTGGCAGTAATATAACACTGTCCTGCATTTCCAAACGTTATTATATTTCCCGAAGGAGTTGCCACATTGTAATCGGAACTTTCGTAGGTTATCGGCAAACCTGAGCTTGATGTTGCACCAAGTGTAAGTGCAGCACCTCCATACGTACAAGCAGGTAAATCGGCAAAAGTAATGGTTTGTGCTGCTTTGCTTATGGTAAGCGGTAGCGTTACATTGTTTGCAGCGTTGTAGTTTACTGTTCCCACTTGACTTGCAGTGATATTGACTGTTCCGGCTGCTTTAATTGTAACTGTATTGCCGGTAACTGTTGCAATATTTGCATCTGCACTTTGATAGCTTATAGTCAATGCTTTATCGGTAGTTGCTGGAAGTGTAAAGGTTGCATCACCATACGTTTTATTCGGAATGTTCGACCAAACAATAGTTTGATTAGCTTTGTTTACGGTAATAACTTGTTGTACCTGTGTAGCTGCCAAGTAATTACTACTTCCGGCTTGAGTGGCAGTAATAGTAGCTGTACCTGCTTTATTAATGGTGAGCGAATTGCCACTTATTGATGCCACGGTAGCATCGCTAGTGGCATACGAAATTGTCAGTGCTTTATCGGTAGTAGCAGGCAAAGTAATGGCTGCATCACCGTATGTTTTTGTGGCAAATGCACCAAAAGTAATGGTTTGAACTGCTTTGTTTACTGTCAATGTTTGTGTAGCCGATGGAGCGGCATAATAATACGTATCTCCGGCTTGCGTGCCCACTAAGTCGGTAGTTCCTGCGCCTTTTATGGTTACAGTGTTGCCACTTATGGTTGCCACTGCTGTATTACTGCTAGTATAAGTTATCGTTTTACTTTTATCTGTGCTGGCAGGTAAAGTAAACGTAGCATCGCCAAAAGTTTTTATAGCGGTTGCACTTAATGTAATGCTCTGCGCGATTTTATTTACAGTTAGAGTTTTGGTGACGCCCGTAGCAGCGGCGTAATCTGCCGTTCCAGCTTGCGAAGCAATAATATTAGCAGTACCCGGTGTTTTTATTGTTACGGTATTTCCGCTTACGGTGGCTACTGCTGTATTGGTACTCTGATAGGTTATTGTCAATCCTTTATCGGTAGTGGCAGGCAAGATAAACGCTGCATCACCGTAGGTTTTAGTAGCTATATCAGGGAAAGTAATGACTTGTGCCGCTTTATTTACTGCAAGTGTAGCAGCTACCGAAGTTACACTGTTACAACCATTGCTTACGGTGCAGGTATAACTGCCTGCGTGAGCAACTTTAATAATAGGAATATTATAGGTAGGTAATGTAGCTCCCGATATGGAAGCACCATTCAGCTTCCACTGATAACCGTAGTTTATATCAGAAGTACTTAATCCCAATGTTATAGTTTCATCTACCGTTTTTGTATTGCTAACCGGAGTAGTAGCTACATTACTTGGTACGGCATCTACATAAGTTACTTGTTTAATGGCTGAGTAAGTACCATCTCCATTTAAAGCTCTGTATAAGTATGTGCCTGCTAAAG
>JAIFKX010000138.1:0-1023 GCA_020049335.1 Paludibacter sp.
GTTGGGTGATTATCCGGCATCGATAGTATTTGCACTGCTATTTGTAACTGTTTGCTGGCTGGTTGGGCATATTCTATACAAGAAAAGGATTTATATTAAATTGTAAAAAATTAGGTTCTGACAATGTGATACGTTCCTTATGTTATTATAGAAACGTTTCTTGGGTTCGAGATTTCAACATTTTCACTCCACTTTATACTCCACAAAAGCTTCAATGGCTTCGTAGCTAGCCAATCCTAACTGGTTGTAAAGTTGAGCAGTAGCCTGATTACGGTCTTCGGCGCGCTGCCAGAACAGACGTTCGTCGTTGCCCATAAATGGTGCGCTTTCCATTTGCGATTGATGTTTGAGAATGGAATTGCGTTTTCGTCGCAGCTGCTCGGGACTGATAGGCACTGCCATTTCGATGTGGTCGATTTCCCACTCTGCCCATGCACCACGATACATCCAAATACGACATTCCTTCATCCACAATGTTGCTTTCAACTCATGAATGGCAGCAAGTGCAGCATCCAAACACACTTTATGCGTTCCGTGTGGGTCGGCAAGGTCACCAGCCACAAAAATCTGATGTGGTTTTACTTCTTCGAGCAGGTCGATTATTTTTACAATGTCCTTGTCCGTTAGTTTTCCTTTTTGCACTTTTCCCGTTTCGTAAAACGGCATATCGAGGAAATGCACATTTTCGGGTTTCAAACCTACAAAACGGCAAGCTGCACGGGCTTCTTCCCTACGAATTTGTCCTTTCAGGTAAAGCACATCGGTACTATCCGAATCGCCACTGCGTTTTTCCTCCGTCAGAAATTTCAGAATTCGTTTGTATTTGTTTCTTATTTCTTCGTTGTTAGCATCAAAACGGTCGAGTACATTGAGCATTATCCACACATACCGAATTACTTCCTCGTCGCCCACGGCAATATTGCCCGAAGTTTGATAAGCCACATGCACATCATGGTGCTGGTCCACTAATCGTTGGAAAGTTCCACCCATCGAAATCACATCATCGTCGGGGTGCGGACTGAA
>JAIFKX010000138.1:1029-8226 GCA_020049335.1 Paludibacter sp.
TCAGGACGATTACTATCATCGGCATTTGGTTTACCGCCCGGCCATCCCGTAATGGTACGTTGCAAGTCATTAAAAATGCGAATATTCACATTGTATGCCGAACCGTATTGCGCCAGCAATTCATCAAGTCCGTGTTGGTTGTAATCTTTGTTGGTGAGTTTAAGAATCGGTTTTCCGGTTTCGTTACACAGCCAAACTATGGCGCGACGAATCAATTTATCAGTCCAGTTACAGGTGCTTACCAACCAAGGATGACTGATTCGCGTAAGCTGTTGCGCGGCATTGAGGTCGATAACTACTTTTGCATTCTTGTGTTGCTGAATAAACGATGCGGGCACATTATCGTCCACTTTTCCTTCGATAATTTCCTTGAGAATTCCCGCTTTGTTTTCGCCCCATGCAGGTAAAATAAGCTGTTTGGCATTCATAAGCGTTGCCATTCCCATAGTAATGGCACTTGCCGGAACTTCCGAAATCGAACTGTAGAAGCGTTTGAGGTCGCGTTGCGACACATTATCGAGCAACATTAAGCGCGTCAAGGTATTTGGTTGCGAGCCGGGTTCGTTGTATGCAATATTGCCCACCATGCCTACGCTTACCAATACCAAATCCAAACCGCCAAGTTGTTCAATTTTTCGTTCATAACCCTGACAAAATTCAAGCACATTGGTACGATTAACTGAACTATCGGGTGTATGAAAATTTTCAGATACAAAATCAACTTTATTGAGCAAATGTGTACGAAGCAATCCGGCATTGGAGTGTCGTTCGGTATTGTAAACCGGAAAAAACTCGGTTACATTAAATACTATCACATTGGCAAAACTAAGTCCGTCGTTGTGGTGCATTTTTACCAATTCGTCGTACACGCCTACTGGCGAAAAGCCTCCTGAAAGCCCAAGTACACAAGATAGTCCTTGATTGGCTTTTTCGCGAATAAGTGCTGCTATGGTTTGAGCAATGGATTTTGCGCCTTCGTTGACATCCGAATAGATTTCGGTTTGTATTTTTTCGTTGCGTGTCTGACGCAGATTTTCCAATACATCTCCCGGACGATAGTAACGTTCAGGAGTGCGTTCGAGTGATATTTTTGAACTGAGGTTAAATTGAAACCTACCCCCAGCCCCTAAAGGGGAGCTTACCCCTAACCCCTGAAGGGGGATTAAATTACCATCATCTTGTATGTTTTTTTCTTTATTCATCTTCTTCATAAATATCTTGTTGCAATTATCAATACTATTCTCTCTTATTCCCCCTTTAGGGGGTTAGGGGGCAGCTTCAGAGGCCTCTATCTCTTTAAAATACCGATACGTCCCCACTTTTAGTTCGACTGTTGCAGCTTCGTCGCATACAATAATACCTTTGGGGTGAAGTTGGAGTGCCGTGATTGTCCACATCTGATTTACCGAACCTTCCACTGCTTGTTGAAGTGCCCGTGCTTTGTTATGACCGTTTACCACTATCAGCACCTCTTTAGAATCCATTACGGTGCCAATACCTACTGTGAGCGCTAATTTTGGAACTTGATTGATATCATTGTCGAAAAATCGGGAGTTTGCAATAATAGTGTCCTGCGTCAACGTTTTGATACGTGTGCGTGACTGCAACGACGAACCCGGCTCGTTGAAAGCTAAATGTCCATCGGCTCCAATGCCTCCTAAAAACAAATTGATACCGCCAAGCGCATTCATTTTAGCTTCGTAAGCTTCGCATTCGGCTACTAAATCGGGGGCATTGCCGTTCAGAATATTTACATTTTCGGGTAAAATGTCAATGTGGCCAAAAAAATTATCCCACATAAAAGTATGGTAGCTTTGTGGTATTGAATGTGACTACATGGCGGAACGATATTTTGCCGGCTTTGTGAAGTTCAATCAGCTTTTTGTAAGTACCGAGTGGCGTGGAGCCGGTAGGCAAACCCAACACAAAAGGTCGGTCGGCCGAAGGTGAAAACTGCTGAATGCTTTCGGCAATATAGTTCGCTGCCCAATTTGAAATGCCCGTAACATCGGTTTGAATGATTAAACGCATGATTTATAGTGAATTATTGTTTGCTGTTAAATACAATTTGTTGCATGGTTTCGAAATTCTCCTCCTGACTTTGCAGCAAGCGGAATTGCGCCAGAGAGCGTTGCCAGTTGTGATGTTCGTGCTGAATTTTGTAGTAAGTATCGCCGTTTAGGTAATCGCCAAAAAAGCGCACCAGTTGCATGTAGCTGAGCAACTTAGCTCCAAAAGCCAGATTGCCGAGTTCGATAGGGGTAAGGAAAGTGGCTTTTTTCAGATAGCCACGCGTGTACGCTTCGAAAATAGACATGTTGACACCGATATTATCTAAATTTTCATCGTCTTCGGCACCAGTATTAGCAGCAGTACGCATAAAATCGCCATAGTCGGAAAGTACAAAACCTGGCATCACCGTATCTAAATCCACAATACAAACAGGCTCATCGTTTTGGTCGAAAAGCATATTGTTTACTTTGGTATCGCAATGGTTGATTCGTTTGGGAAGTTTACTTTCACGAAACAAGCGTTCGGGCAGACACATCTCGTCGGCGCGACTTTCAATTTCGTCCACCATCCATTGTGTTTGTGCTAAACGTCCGGCAGCATTCGCTTTTACAGCCTCCCTGAACTGCTCCAAACGTTTCAATCAGTTCGCCATGCGGAATATCGGCTAACATATACTGAAAATTACCGAATGCTTCACCGGCTTTGTAAGCCAGTTCGGGTGTTACCACATCATAGCTGTGCGTATTTTTCATGTTTACATACACACGCCAATAGTCACCATCCGCGTCCTGATAGAAAAGCCTTCCATCTTTTGCCGGAATAAGTTGTAATACTTTTTTTTCGATATCCGTTTCGCCTGCTTCGGTCAGTTTTGCCCTCAAATGGTCGGTCACAATCTGTATGTTCTGTTGTAAACCGGCTACATTTTTAAAAATATGATGGTTTATCTTTTGTAAAAAATAGGATTCACCATTGGGAGTAGCACTGTCGACAATAAACGAATCGTTAATATGACCGATTTTCAGCGGACGAATTTCACCTGTTTCGTTTTTAATAGCGAAGTGTTGGATGATGCTTTGCATAGTGTAGAAATTAAATGATTAAATCAGGTACAAATATACAGCTATTTTGCCGATGCGTTGATTGGGAAACACAAGTTTTGTACAATGTTGTACACAAAAGAGGACGAAATTATACTATTAACTGATATACAAAAATGATGTCCGAAAATCAATACTGATTTTCGGACATCATTACTTAAGTTTAAAAAACTAATTTGTTAAACCAAACCTGTTCCTTCTTTAAACGGACTTTGAAAGTTGTTTAATGTTTCACTTGGCCCAATGGGTGGAGCTGTTGATTCTAATGCCAATGAAATTTCGTTATCGAGTTTTATTAACTCAATTGCGGGAGATGTATATTTTTTCTTTGTTTCCATGAGTATTAATTTTTGAGAGGTGAGAGGTAAGAAAGCAAGAAGTAAGTACTTGCTCCTTGCCTCTTACTTTCTTGTTTACTATTTAATGATTACTCTTGTTGATTGATTACCTACTTTTACTACATACACGCCAGAACTTAGTTTTGAGTTTTGAGTTATGAGTTTTGAGTTCAAATTACCGTTTTCAATTAGCTGACCTACTGCATTATAAATAGCATAGTTTAATTTCTCAGTTGCAATAATCACAATTTGATTGGCTTCATTTACAAATACCTGAGCGTTCGATTTGCTGAAATTATCAATTCCTGTTGTAACTCCCGGAGCACGGAAAAGTAAGCTGAAACGGGTTTCATTATTTGAAGTTGCTGAAGTATTGTTGAAAACGTATTCTGTTTCGGGCAATAATTCCACTTCTTTATTAGCTACTTTATCGCGTAAATAAACTCGTAAATTACTATCGAAATTGGCAATTTCAGTTGCTTTTAGTTTTAAACTTCCCACCTGATTGTAATTGAATCCAAGAGTTAGTTCCTGATTTTCCACAACTGCTTTAAGTCCGTTAATTATAAGCTTTTCAGTACCTGCTTTTGTGTATAGCTCGGGGTCTGTAGTTTCGATTGCAAACATCTTGGGAGAATCAAAACGGTCAAAATTATTCGATGCATTGTTATTGAAATAAATCAATGCTTCATCACCAATATTTCCCGACAGAAGTTTTAGACGTAAACTTGGCTCAGTACTTGCTTTTGGCGCTTTGAATTTATTTCCAGGTGTAGCAGTATCAAAATGTTCTCTGTTAGCATTCGTGAATGTAAAGTCTGTTACTTCGGTGTATGCAGGATCTACACGCACCCAAAATGCCTGCATGGGCGGAATAAACTTAGTAATGGTTGTTGAAGCATCGTTCGTAACAACTTGCGGACTTGCAGGATTCTCAACATTCACGGTTGCAAATGTATATCCACCACCATTCTCGGTTGATTTTTTGGTGCGATAATAAGCTGTTGGCAATACTTTTGGATTTGCAGTTGCCACTTCGCCCCAGTCTAAATACGAAGGATAAGGATTACCAACTAGATTAAATCCGGCACTTGCACCAGCTGTGCGAGTGAGGGTGTAGGGTGTTACAATTGTACCCGAATTTGTCAAGCCGTTAAAATCAACAGTGCCGGTAGTACCTGTTACAGCACTCGCTGTCTGAATATATCCTCTTCCGACCACAAGGCTTCCGGTTACTTTTTCCCATTTCTTTAATACTTCATTATACTGAACGACACTATCGCCGCGCGATAAAGTCGATGCATTTCCTGTCGAAATAGGTGAACTTACATACCAGTTACGTCCACTTTCAACATGTTGTTTTACAGTAGCACTCACGGTTGGTGTACTATAACTATCTATCAATGTAGCCGTTCCATTTGCATCGCTTTCGAGTGTTATGCCGTTGGTGGCGGTTAATGCGCCTGAACTAAAGGTTAGTTTTGCTCCTGGAGCAACCGTAAGCGACCGAACAGTTTTTGTGGCGTTGATAATAAATTCGCCTGAACTTATTGTCAGATTTGTATTAGCCAATTGTTGATCTGTTAAACCTGAGTTATTCAAGTTATCACCAGTTGGGGAGCTGGTAGCGGCAGTAATATTGGCAGTTAGTCCTGTAGGTTGTGTTAATGTATAACCACCTGCTTTTGCTCCACCCAATGTGCTGGTTGATGTTACAGCAATTCCGTCACCAACATTAACGGAAGCAAATGTACCTGTTCCAATTAATGTTACTGCATCCGAATTGAGTATTCCACTTAAAGTACCTGTTAGAGTTGTAGCATCTGTGCCATCGTACACTTTATTCTGTGCTACGGCATTGCTTACAGTTAAAGTTACCGGACTAACAGTTAAAACTTTTTGAACATTGGTGGCCGCATTGTAATTTGTGTTTGACGCCTGCGAGGCTGTAATTGTTGTTTGTCCTGCACCCGTAATGTGAATTTGACCTGCAACAATGGTTGCCACAGCTCCAATTGAACTTGTATAGGTGATTGGAACTACCGAAGAAGTATTGGAAGTTGCACCAGGAATGAAATCGGCATTACCATAGGTTTTTGTAGCAAAAACAGGAAAAGTAATTGATTGAGACATTTTAGCATCCTCATAAGCACCAACCGATCGGGTTGCAGCAAAACTATTACCAGCTTTGTCTTTTAAAGTGGAGGTCGTAACTCCTTTTGCAATTAAATACGAACTTGTACCTAATCTCCAGTTGGAAGTTTCTACCGTACCATTTGTTAAATATCCAGCTGCTGCTGTCGGAGAAATAAAGTTTGGTAAATTTGTTGAAGCATCAATGGAATTATTATTGTTTGAATTAATTCCCGAAGCAGCTGTTGACAAACCAACACCGTTTGTATAATTATTTGTTACCGAACCATAAACTTCAGTATTTGTCTTATTTATATTGTTTATCGCTCCATCTGATTTATAGTTATTCCAACAAACATTATTTTTTATATAATGTACAGTACTTGTAGCATCGGTTGCAGTTGTATAAAATATCTTCATACCAGCATGATTAAACACTGATGTTCCCGTGATAATACCTTTATTGTTTGCAATCGTGCAATTATAAATCGAGTCGGAAGCACTTGCTGTATTTGTTAAAGCTACTGTTGCCCCGTTACTCATAGTAAGGTTGCTTCCATTTCCTGTAAATGACATTTCGTTGTTATGAATCACACAACTACTAACAGAAGTATAAGGAGGAGTAGTAGTAACAGCTGGTGTTATTAACATAATTAATCCTCTTGCATTACTATTTCCTGTTGAACCAGTACTATAATCCATAGTAACTCTGTTGTTACGAATTAAACACTGAGCCACCCTTGCTCCGGCTGCCACTTCCATTGTTGGTGCACATGTTCCATCGGCAGTTGCATTAACAGTAACTCTATTATTTTCAATCAGGTTATTCGTAAAGTTGCCCATTGCTTTTATCAAAACACCAAAAGTAGAAGCTGCCATTTTTACAGTTACATCGCAATCCTTAATCGTATTGTTCCTGAACTGACAAGTTGAAGTTTGTAAAGTAAGTGTTTTAAATGTTCCCGAAGATGAGGTTCCTGTGTGAGTTATTGTATAACCATCGAAAACAATACCTGAACCGGAAGGCAATTTAAGTGCATCGGCATTTACACTTGTAAAACGAAGTGTTGTTGGAAATTCAAACTCCCAAGGCTCAACTATACCATTGCCATCATTGTCGGTTAATGGGCGTTGTGTGTACGATGTTTCATTTCCGGCACAACTTCCGTAAAAATTGGCAGTAACACCCATTGTTTGAGTTGTAGAAAAATCAATAATTCCTCCTTTTACGAGTATATTATTCCAATTTCCGGCAGCTTTCGCCGCAGTGTAAGCCGCTGCAATAGTTTTCTTTGCAGTTCCCCAACTTGTACCAGCACCCGTATCATTGGCTTTTGCTGGATCTACATAATAATTTGCTGCATTCGCCATCCCGACAAAAGCAACCAGTAATAAAAATAATGTAATTTTTTTCATACGTATTCAATAAAAAATTTGTTTTTTAATTTATCAGCGACAAAAATAGGGTCAATTAACCAAATACAGGGTTGTAAATTGTCCAAATTTGTGCATAGTATTGTACGGACTGATAAAAATTTTGACAATTCGACTTAAATCATAAAAAAACACCCCAACCAAAACCTGTTACAGTTCTGCTTGGGGCGTTCAGAAAA
>JAIFKX010000152.1 GCA_020049335.1 Paludibacter sp.
GCAGGCAATAAATCGAGTAGGTTGGTGTCTTTTATAATATAATCTCGTGCACCAAGTTTCATCATTTTTACCGCTATGCGCTCATCGCCTTGCCCAGTTGAAATAATAAATGGCGGTAAAACATTTTCTTGTGTTTGTAAATTAATAATAAAATCTTTGGCCGTCATATCCGAAAGATTGTAATCTACAATCATAAGAAACGGATGATTAGTTGATAACCAGTTAATAGCATCGATAGCCGAGAAGGCAGAATGTGTTTGAAATCCACATTCGGTCATTTTTTCGCATATCAATTCGTTTAGTCCCAAATCATCCTCGATAATAAGAATTGTATTTTGTAAGGTTTCCATTTTTTTTAATTTATTACTTTCACAATTTGAATAAATAAACCCAAACGATTCAATACTTCAGCAAATTTATCAAACTGCACAGGCTTAGTAACATACAAATTACAACCGTAATTGTAACATGTTTCTATTTCATGTGGGTCGTCGGTTGTGGTGAGCATAATCACCGGAATTTCTTTCAAATCGGCAATCGATTTTATTTTTTGCAACAACTCAATGCCATCCATTAGGGGCATATTTATGTCCAATAATAATAAATAGGATTTATCGGGGTCGCGATTTTCTATTTTGGAGGTACCATTCAGAAAATTCCATGCTTCGATACCATTTTTGAATCGAACAATAGGGTTGCATACTCCTGATTCTTTCAACCCAGCTTTAATAAGTTCGGCATGGCCATCGTCATCCTCAGCTATCAAAATTTGTAGATCTTTGTAGTTTTTCATGATGTTAATAAATAGCCCCCCATCCCCCTAAAGGGGGAGTAAGAGAGAAGTTAGTATTGATTTATTTCATTTCTAATATTTATCTTTTAAAAATACTGCGTCTTTAAGCCCCTTTAGGGGTTTGGGGCAGCTATTCCTCAAACCTATTAATATGCAATTCCACGTAAAAAGTACTTCCTTCGCCTTCAACCGATTCCGCCCACATTTTCCCTTTGTGTTTATCCACAATGCGCCTGGCAAGGCTGAGTCCAAGCCCTTCGCCCGCTTCGGCAGCCGAAGCATCCACTCGGTAAAATACATCCCAAATTTTTAAGAGGTGACGTTCGTTAATACCAATTCCATTATCTTTAATACTGTAAATCACCTTATTGTATTTGGTTTGCGACGAAATTTCGAGTGTTAAATTTCGATTTTTATCCCTGTATTTAATCGCATTGCCAATAATATTCGAAAATAGTTGATTTAATTGATTTACGTCGCCAAAGCAATCGTCTAACTCATGCACATTTACGTTTGCATCAATTTCTTTGAGTTGATAATCAAAAATGATAAGTATTGATTTGAATAACTTATTCGCATCCAATAGCGAAGGATTCATCACCACTCGACCGGTGCGTGAAACTTGTAGTAAACCATTGATAAGGATATCCATTTTGCCCACATTATTGAGAATAAAACTAAGCGATTTTGGAATGTCATCGATGGCTATTTTTGAGTATTCGGCTGCAATTTCAGCATTTGTATTCATTTTATCCACAAGTTTTGCTAGTTCGGTGGTTTGTTTCTGAAGTCGCTGACTGAATCCCTGAATATTTACTAAAGGTGAACGCAAATCGTGTGATGCCACATAAATATAGTTTTCGAGCTCTTTGTTTTTTTCTTTAATAATCTCGTGTATCTGTTCAGAACTTGTAATATCGGTGGAAATGGTTGAAAATCTATTCTTTCCCGACGGTACTACCGATATTAAGAAATACTTATCTAATGGAGGATAATAGGTACTGAATTCAAAGCTAATACTATTCAAGGCTACGTTGGCGTACTCTTGCAAGTAAGGAGCTTTTTCAATACCATAAACTTCTGTAGCAAGTTGTCCTACAGCATTTTCCTTTTCTATTCCGGTAATTTCACAAAATGTTTTATTACAATTCAAAATACGGTAATCAATTGCTTCGCCATTTTCATCAAACACCAATTCGTGCATCACTACCATTTCGGTCATCGAATTGAATAGCGTGCTTAGTTTTTCTTCGCTTTCGCGTAATGCAAATTCGGCTTGTTTGTTTTTGGTTATATCATGACCAATGCCAACCAGACCAATAATTTTTTCATTTGCATCATAAAGTGGTGTTTTGGTAGTTAGCACCCATCGCCTTGTTCCGTCACTATTTACAAAATCCTCCTCATTCCACATTATAGCCTCACCGGTTGTAATAACCGACATATCATAATCATAACCGCGTTTACCCATTTCATTCGGAAATAACTCCAAGTCAGTTTTACCTATAATCTGATCCTCTGTTTTTAGTCCTAAAACGCTATAATCAGCAATATTAGAGATTATTTTGCGTCCTTCAACATCTTTTACATAGATATAATCGGGCAGATTATCTATCAATGTACGTAGCAATTTACGCTCTTCAGTTATTTTGTCCTTCGAATTTTTAAGGGCATCTTCGGCTTTTGTTCTATCAGTAATAAAGCGTGCTTGCTGAATGTTCTGGTAAGCGATAGTTGAAAGCTGATTTGACAGTGTAAAGAGCGAGCGTCCAATTTTCTCAAACTGTTCGAGCGTCATGGAGGTTACTGCATTAAAAGCTTCGATTGCTTCTTCTTCATTAACACCAATTTCGCGCGCATAAGCACGCATTTTTTCATCGGTTTGCTTCACGTTCCGCACTTGACCTATCATCCAATTGGCAATATGATGACCGCCTACAGTAATGGGAGCTCCGCCATCCCAAAGTCCTGCACTAAAGCAAGTTTGAATTGTACAACCATTATTACCAGGCTTGCCTAATTTAGCATCAGAATTAATGCAGTTTGCCAATCCTTTTTCAGATTTGCGGATGATGTTCTGACACAGGTTCGTGAAATTGCTCGGTTTAGTAATGGGAGTGCCGTCGGGACGTGTAATTATGGAAGCAATTCCAGTGGCATGTGCAAAATCATCCTGAAGTAGCTGGATGTCAGCAAGATTAAATAAATCCTCAAAGTTAATTTCGGACGTATTTTCTAAAGGCTGAGTGAGCGCTACCAGACGTTTTTCTAATGCTGCTTGAGTTTGCTTGTTTTCTGTAATATCATGATAATTTCCTAATAATCCTTTAATATCTGGATCAGCAAAGAGATTCATCAGGGTAATTCTAATCCAAACATAAATACCATCTTTGCGTTTGTACCTGAGTTCAGTTGTTCCGGTAGCGTTGGGTTCTGCGGCGATTGTGGCAATAAATTTCTTACCTGCTTCCAAATCGTCTGGGTGAACAGTATCCCAGATGCTTTTACCTACCAATTCATGGGGTTCCCAACCAAACAATGTTGTAACGTTCGGACTTTTATATTGGTTTATTCTTTTTTGGTCAATAATCACTATGACATCGCCAATATTCGAAACCATTTTATTTTTTATTGCTTCGCTTCTGCGCAAAGCTTCTTCCGCTTTTTTACGTTCGGTAATATCTCTAAATGTACCCAACATCAGTAATTTACCATCCAATTGTATGGCTTGACCTACAATTTCGACAGGTATTTCGGAACCATCGGAGCAGCAAATTCTATTTTCGACTGGTTCATTGTTGTGTTCTGGATTTTCAAAATGTTCTTTGAAGCTGTTTTTCGAAATGCCTTCATTTTGGCGTGGGTGAAGTTCGTATTGTAATAAGCCAATAAGTTCGTGTTTTTGCTTTTTAAATAAGCTACATGCTTTGTTATTGGCATCAATAATTTTACCCGTTTCAGGGTCGGCCAATAGCATAGCATCGGGAGCATCGTCAAAAAGCACTTTGAGGCGTTCTTCGCTTTCTTCGGTGAGCGCTTTTGCCGCAAGCAGTTTAATTTCCATTTCTTTTTGACTGGAAATATCGCTTATTGCCAATCGAAATTCAGGGTCGCTGTCAATTTCTGGGGTCTGACAAACTCCCTGAATGCGTCCATAAAAAAAGCTATTAGTTGCCTTACGTAGTTTTATGTCGCAAGTACGATTATTTCTCTGATTTCTTAATGTTCGAAAATAGATTAAATAGATGTCTTGAAAATCGGGGTGAATAATTTTACTAATTTTTGTATCTACAATTTCAGTTTTGTTGTATTCGAGCAACTTGCAGGCAGTTTGGTTTATATCTTTTATAATACCAATTGAATTAACAATTAAATAGCCAATAGGAGCATTATCAAATAAATCGAGATATCGGTCGTTACTTTCTTGTAATTTTTCCTGCGATAGTATAAGTTCCTGATTCTGATGTTCCAGCTCTATTTGATAAATAGACAATTCTTCGACCAATACTTTCATATCGGTTTCGTACAATGATGTGTCGATTATTTTTCCTTGCCTAAGCTCTTCCTTAGCTTTGGTTCTTAGTATTTCCGAATTGTCGTCCATAACATATTTTTACGCCATTATTTACTCTATTTATTTTGTTTCTTCGTCGGTAATATTCATTACTATTCCTACCAACATTTTGGGTTTTCCGCTTTCGGTTCGCAACACAATTCCACCTTTATCCATGTACCAAAGGTAGTTGCCATTTTTGTGTTTTATACGATATTTTACCACATAATGCTTGGCTTTGCCGTGCAAATGATCCATCATAGCTTTCATTGCCTTTGGATAATCATCGGGATGTATAAGATTGGTATAACCTTCGTAACCTTTGGCTATTTCATCTTTGGTGTAGCCTAGCATGGCATGTTTTGCTTCTCCCGTTCTTACGATATTCTGCTCCACATCCCATTCCCACCACGACATGGCACCCATCTCTAATGCACTATCCACCCGTTTCTTATCGGTAATATCCTGTGCTGCTCCCCAAAGACCAATAATTTCTCCATCGTTGTTCTTAACTACTTCTCCACGAACCCACATCCAACCATTACTACCATCTAGGCGTAATGTTTTTAATTCCAACTCGTACGGAATACCTGTGTTGCGTGTATTTACCAACGATGATGAGAGTAGATCCCAACTTTCGGGAGTAAATAACTTTTGGTGTTCGGTATAAGGTGGTGGTGGAACCGTTGGGTCGAAACCATACATTTTGTAGAGTTCTTCGGTCCAAACTACCTCGTTGGTTGCAATATCAAGATACCAACTGCCAACTTGCGTAATTTGCTGTGCTTTTTTTAATTCATTTTCGCTTCTTTTTAGTTTTTCTTCATTTAGCTTACGTTTGCTAATGTCGATGCAAGTCCCAACCCACTCTAATATACTTTTGTCCTCATTAAAAACTGGAAAACCACGAGCCAGTTGGTAGCAGTAAACACCGTCGTGCCTTAGTAATCGGTATTCAATTTCATACGGTATTTTATTTATTACTGCATTATTCCATTCTTTTAGGGTTCTTTCGCGGTCATCGGGATGAATGGCTTTATTCCATCCTGTACCTTTAACTTCTTGATATGACTGCCCTGTAAACTTTCTCAATGAAGGCACGTCTTCTACTACTTCTCCTAAAGCATTGGTAACCCAACCAATTTGCCCAGTTACATCAATATACGACCGATACCGTTTTTCGATGGCGAGCTTCAACTCCTCTTCGTGTTTGAGCTTTGTAATATTGACAAAAGTTACAATAATGCCTTCTACAGCATTATCAACAGTGCGATAAGGGATAATACTCATTAGGTACCACAACCCTTTTTTATCCTGAATCTCTTTTTCGAAAGATTGCAATTGGGAATAAACACTCTCGATTTCTGTCAATAAATCAACGTCAAAATTGTTGAGCGACAAGTGTTGTAATGGGCGACCAACATCGGTCGAAATAATATTGGTAAGTTGGCTTGCCACATCGTTCACCTTACGGATAATTAATTGCTGATCGAGATATAGGGTGCCAATTTTTGTGTTTTTTAATAAGTTTTCAACATCCGATGTTAGCTCAGTAAGTTCTTCTATTTTGCGAATATGCTCTGAGTTAACAGTATACAACTCTTCATTTACCGATTGCAACTCTTCGTTGGTGCTTTGCAGCTCTTCGTTCGAAGCAATCAATTCTTCGTTCGACGATTGGAGCTCTTCGTTGCTGGTTTCCAACTCTTCTACAGTTGCTTGTAGACTTTCGCTTTTCAATTGTAACTCCTTTTCTAACTCATCAATACGCTCGTTGTAATGCATTTCGACATTCAGTTTGCTCGATTTTGCAGGTCGCTTTGCTGGAATTGACAAATCTTTTTCGTTAAACGAAATGAGGTAATAGAAGCTACTGTTGAGTTTATCAACAATTTTTTTGCAGGAAATGCAGAGCTGTTTCCCTATTATTTTCGATTCAATATTTTCAATAACTAGCTCATCATTGCTATTTGATGCCCTACGAATAAGACTGCTCACAAAAACTGAGTTTTCTTTCGAAAGCATTTTGAGCAGGTTAATGGTTATTTGACCTGACGGAATGCTTAAGTAGCTGTTAACATCGTTGATGGTGTGCAAAATATCGTAATTCTCGTCGACAACTACCGAAGGTGGAAGGTAATCAACCATTATTTGGTCGAACAAATTCTCGATAAAGTGATTTTTTCCTTTTGACGATTTTAGTGGGAAATTTGCATGCAGTATTTCGGGGTAGTTTTTAAATTCCGTTGATTTTCTTAATGCAGCTTGAATTGAAGGTTTGTAGCTCAGGAGCTTTTGGAATATTTTCGACTTTGTATCTATTGTCTTGAAGGTTTCAGACATGTTACCCAGCGATTCGCTGGAGCCCAGAAACAAATGTCCGTTGTCATTGAGTGAAATATTAAATAACGCAAATATTTTTTGTTGCGTGTCGGGATTCACATAAATTAGAAAATTTCGGCACGAAACAAGGTCTAATTTAGAAAAAGGAGGGTCGTTGACAATATTTTGCTTCGCAAAAACTATCATGGATCGAATACTGTCATTGACTTGATATCCGCCCTCTTTCTTATTAAAAAACTTAGTAAGCCGTTCGGGCGAAACATCGGCAACAATATTGTCGGGGTATAATCCAGTTGATGCAAATTCTAAAGAGTTTTTATCCAAATCGGTAGCAAATATTTTCACTTCTCTATTGATATTGCACTCTATCATACATTCTTTAAACAGCATTGCCAGCGAATAAGCCTCTTCGCCGGTAGAACATGCTGCTACCCAAACGCGTATTTCCTTGTTTTGCAACGATGTTTCGATAATTTTCGAAATTACCTCACTTTTAAGGATATTGAATGCAGTTTCATCTCTAAAAAATCGCGTAACACCAATTAACAATTCATTGAATAAGATATTGATTTCCTTACTGTTATTCATTAAAAACTTGACATATTCCTCTATTCTTTCGAATCGATTAATGCTTATTCTTTTCTCGAGACGGCGTAAAATAGTGTTTTCTTTGTAGCAGGAGAAATCAACATTTTTAGTTTCATTCAATATAGCAATAACTTTCGAAAGCTGGCTCTGCTCACTGGCTAAAATGGTTTCAATTTGCCGGTTTTTCTTTACAAATGGGTGTTTTATGTAGTTAATCAGTTCTTCGGCCAATTGCTTTGGAGGCATAATAATATCAACCAGGCCCGTAGATATGGAACTGTGGGGCATGCTTTCGAATTTGGCCGATTTTTCCTCTTGTGCCATGGTCATGCCACCAAACTCTTTAATCGCTTTTATTCCCAATGTACCATCGCTACCCGCACCCGAAAGGATTATTCCCACTGCGTTTTTCTCTTGATCTTTGGCCAATGAACGGAAAAAAATGTCGATAGGTAAATTTAATGTACGAGTGGCACTTAACTCGTTTAGGTACAAAACGCCATGAAAAATGGTCATGTTCATTTTGGGTGGAATCAAGTAAATATGATTCGACTTCAAGGCCATTCCATCTGTTACCACTTCAATTTTTATTGAGGTATAGCGTGAAAGAAGCTCATTCATGAAACTTTTGTAATCGGGCGACAAGTGCTGAATAACAACAAATGCTGCATCCGGCGTGGCAATCAGATTTTTAAAAAAATCTTGCAATGCTTCGAGCCCACCTGCCGATGCGCCAATGCCCACGACAGGAAAATTGAGAATTGTTTTTCCTAAATCGTGTTCCGAATTGTCGATACTGTTAACCATTTTTTTTGATATCATATCAATGTGGTTTAATTTTAATCGTCAAAAATAATAAAATATTCTAAGTTACTTATATAAATGAAAAAAAAACACTAATGTAATTAGTTTTAAGTGTTAATTTTATCCATAAGCCCCCTCTGATTACCCTATTTTTAAAAAGTAAAAAATGCATAATTTTGGGATTTTTATATGTTATTATTTCGGTAACTAGTCAACAATCCTTAGTTTATGATACCAATTCTTACTTCTTAAAATGCCGAAAGTCATTGGACTATTGTGCCCTTTTTTATCATCTTAATATTTTCTATTCTGCATCTTGTGGTTTTATTTTTCAAATCACATTCATATAAATGAAGTTAATACACAGATAACAAATGATATATTTTAACCTTGACTAAAGGGGATTAGCAGTTTAAATTATTATGACATTCGATTGAAAAACAGTATTTTAGTAGGTTGATAGAGCAAGTATTACACATAGCTTTGGTATTAAAATCCAACAACGGAATGATTGATGGATTTTCAAAACAGCTCGAATTTGCTCAAGAAAAAACAGTTGTTCTTAAAAAATAGAATGCGGTTTTTAAAAGATTGTTTAGCGGTTTACGAAAGGCCAAAAGATGGCCACAATAGCAGTATTTATTAATATATTCAAATACAATGTTTTTACTCAAAGATATCTTTTTTCTTCTCCTAATCTTTCGAGTAATTCATTTACTTCTTTTTTCATTTCAGACATACGCACTTCGCGATTTACCATAAATTTGTTCATATAATCCAAATCTTGATTTTTTTTGATTAATTTTTCTTCCGTTTTTTTCATTTCAGAAAGGTCAATATCAATACAAAAAAATTCTTGCGGTCTACCACTAACTTCAACAATAGTATGGTTCGACAAAACAGTTACAAACGAATTATCTTTGCGTTTTAGCACCAATTCGGATGCGGGAATAGCTTCACCTGATTTTGCCATTTCTTCCATTGCTATTTTTACTTCCGAGTGCATTTCGGTTGGTATAATCAAATCTATTAAATTCTTTCCGATAGCTTCTTGGGCGGTATATCCGTACAATCGTTCAGATGCTTTGTTCCAATACTGTGTAGTACCATCGGGTGCATAGCCTTGAACAGAAACTGTTTGAATATCCTCCAATATTTTTCTGAAACGCATTTCGCTCTCAATTAATTTTACTTGATTTTTTTTTCGCTCTGTAATATCTTGTATTACTATCAAGGTAGCCGGGTGGTCGTTAAATCTTATCGATTTTGCTTGTATTTCAACGTCGAGTGTAGAACCATCTAATTTTAAATATTTTTGCTCTTGCATATCAACATACCCTTTTACGCTAAGTATTTTTGAATTTTCAACTGCTAAATCTTTAAAATCTGAATGTAAAAAATCAAATACATGTCTATTCAAAAGTTCATTTTGTGAAGTGGCTCCAAAAAGTTGAACTGCCGAAGGATTAAAATAAATTGATTTCCATTCGTGAATTACAGCCATTGCCACAGGCGATAATTCAATCAAATTTCGAAAATCATCTTTGCTATCTTTTAGATTTTTGTTAATGAGTTTACTTTTAACTATTTCATTTCTCAGCTGTAAATTACTAAAAGCTTTCTCCGACAATAGATTAGCTAGAAAAAACAATAAATTTGAAATTTTAGTAAATTTATCAATGGACATTACAGGCACTTTTTTTAATTCCAGTTCAAAAGATTCTTTATCAGTACCAATTACATCAGCATATTGTACCAATTTATTCAAATCATTCTCTTCGTTGCGCACTTGACCAATCAACCAATTTGCAATATGCTTTCCACCAACTGTTATGGATGCTCCCGCATCCCACAATCCACCACTTAGGCATTGTTGTACGTTTGGACCTTTCGGATTGTAGCTACCAATTAAAGCATCTGATTTATAACAATTTGCACATCCAATTTCAGTTTTTCGAACAATATTTTCGCAAAAATTAGTAAAATTGCTCGGTTTAGTTATTGGGTTGCCACTTACATCGGTTATTAATGATGCCACACCATGTGCATCAGCAAATAAATTTTGCATGTATTGAATTTCATTCATATCAAAAATATCTGCAAAACTGATGTCTTGAAAATCTTCTATGAAAATTTCATTTGCATTAAGGCTATTATTATTTAAAGTATCCATAGGTATATACTTAGTCAATTAAAGAATATTTTTTGAAATTCAAATATACAAACAAATTTATTAAATTAAATGTTTACCCATACAATTTTCCAATAATCCATAGTCGCCAATTAGTAGGCAACACATTAAATAAATGGTAATAAAATTGATTGACAATACCTGTTACATAAAAAGTATGCATACGCTTATTTAGCACTTGTTGCACTATGGGTCGCGCTACGGCTTCGGCGCTCATACCGTTTTGCTCGTCGTGTTCCATCCTACTTACCGATTTTTTCATCGTTTTATAATAGGGCGATTTTTCGTTTTGTGAAGCTTGTGTGTATTTTCGAGCTGAAGTGAAAGCCGTTTTGGTATCGCCTGGCATAATGGTGCAGCATTGAATGCCATAAGGTTTTACTTCAATAGCTAATCCGTTCATAAACAGCATTAATGCGGCTTTAACCGACGAATAAAAAGTTTGAAATGGAATAGGGATAACGCCTGCCAACGACGAAACGGTGATTATTTTTCCATAACCTTGTTCTCTAAAAATTGGCAAACATGCTTGAATAGTTTTTACCACGCCAAAAAAATTAGTTTCGAACTGATAGCGCACTTCGTCGACACTTGTTTCTTCGATGGCTCCTGCAATACCGTTTCCGGCGTTTGCAATTACCACATCTAATTTTCCGTGTGTGTCAATTATTTGTTTTACAACAGCTTGAATATCCGATTCGCTGTTCACATCCATTTTTACTGGAATGATTACACCCTGCGAAGTGTCATCTTTTTGTTGTGGACTACCACCCCGCGAAGCACCATAAATAATGGCTCCTGCTTTCATTAATAGCTCAGCTGTTGCTTTTCCTATTCCAGCACTGGCACCTGTAAGAAGTACAATTTGTTGTTTCATATTTGATTTTCTTTAAAGTTACAAAGATAGTATTTTTAACTATAATTACAAGGGATACTATACAGTTGACAAGCTGTTAATTAGGGACAAGCGGTTTGACAAGGGACAAGCGGTTTCCTAACCGCTTGAAAATACCATCAAGCGGTTAGGAAACCGCTTGTCCCTAATTAACCGCTTGTCCCTTGTATAATGAACAATTTATCAAAATACATGTTGTAACATATATAATATAAATACAATAATAATGAAAACTACCTTACATAAAGCTGCTTCTCGCGGACATGCCGACCATGGTTGGCTAAAAACAAATCATACTTTTAGTTTTGCCAATTATTACAATCCTGAACGGATACATTTTGGTAAATTGCGTGTGCTCAACGACGATTGGATAGCTGGTGGAAAAGGATTTGGTATGCATCCACATGATAATATGGAAATAATAACTATTCCGCTTTCGGGTGTAGTATCGCACAAAGATAGCATGGGCAACAACGGGCTTATTGGTGCTGGCGAGATTCAGGTAATGAGTGCCGGTAGTGGAATTTATCACAGCGAATATAATGGCGATGAAAAAGAACCGCTTTCGCTGTTACAAATTTGGGTTTTTTCGGACAAAAAAAATGTAACGCCACGTTACGACCAAATTTCACTCTCTGATATATCGAAGGAGAATCAATTATATCAAATACTATCCCCTTCGGCAGACGACGAGGGTGTGTGGATTCATCAACAAGCTTGGTTTTCGTTAGGTAATTTTACAATAGAGTGGGAGGGGAGTTATCAGTTACATAGCGCGCAATCAGGGGTGTATGTATTTGTAATT
The DNA here is from genome assembly GCA_020049335.1 of Paludibacter sp. Taxonomy (GTDB): domain Bacteria; phylum Bacteroidota; class Bacteroidia; order Bacteroidales; family Paludibacteraceae; genus Paludibacter. Next base: position 11,973 of record JAIFKX010000152.1, read on the forward strand.
GAGGGCGAAGCAGTTGTTTCGGGTACTGAACTTAACCCGCGAGATGGGATAGGAATTAGCGAAGTTTCACAAATTGAACTGAAAGCCAAATCGGGTTCAAGGCTACTTATTATGGAAGTACCGATGTGATGATGTGTCCCGATAGCTATTGGGAGTGATGATGTGATGATAGAATAAATGGTAAATGATTTGATTATTAGCACACTAAATATTATCCAATAAATCGTTTTAAAGCATCTTCAAGTTTTTCCTTTTCAATTGGTTTTGTCAAAAAGTCGTCCATACCTGATGCAATACACTTGTCGCGTTCTTCTTGCAAAGCGCCTGCTGTAAGAGCCAAAATTGGAACGTGGGTTTTATTTTTGCCTGCATTTTCTATTTTACGAATAGCTAACGTGGCTTCTAAACCATCCATTTCGGGCATTTGCATGTCCATAAGAATGAGGTCAGGGAGCTCATTTTCAAATTTTTGCACCGCTTCTATTCCGTTTTCGGCTTCGATAATTGTAATATGCGGAATGAGCTTAGTCAAAAGGAATTTTATCAAAAGCATATTCATCGATACGTCTTCGGCAACAAGAATTTTTATTGGCTTTGAGTACTGTTTTTTTTCATTTTTTTCCACCTCAACAATTCTAATTTCCTCATCGGAGGCTTTTATATTACTCAAAATGTGAAAAAGTTCTTCCGATTTAACAGGTTTTGTGAGCATATTTTGCACGTTACATTCGGTACACTTTTTATGCAATTCGCCATCATCCGACGAGGAATGAAGTAGAATAATTGGCAAATCCTGTGCATTTATATTCATTTTATTTCGCACATAATCAATGGTTTGTAAGCCATCGAACTCGGGTATATGGTAGTCGCAGATAAATACATCAAAAGCTTTGTCGGAACGAAGAATCTCCAAAGCTTTTTGTCCACTCTCTGCACATACCCCTTCAATTCCCCAGTACGCTAAAGTGTGTTCTAAAATCATTCGGTTTATTTTATTATCGTCGACAACCAAGCAGCGCTTAATCGATTTTACGGCAACAGCATTTGGCTGCTCGCCAAATTCAATTTTAGTTTCAATTTCGAAGCTAAAAGTAGTGCCTTCGCCAGCTACACTATCAATTCGAATTGTGCTATTCAGTTTATTAGCAATCATTTGCGAAATAACAAGTCCAAGCCCTGTGCCACCATATCGGCGTGTAACAGAGCTATCGGCTTGACTAAAAACTTTGAATAATTTTGATTGCTGCTCGGCAGTAATTCCAATTCCCGTATCGCGCACCGAAAATGCAAATCGACCAGTTTCTATATCTACCACCGAAAACTCTACTTTCAATTCAATTTCACCCTCTTGTGTAAATTTTACAGCATTTCCTAATAAATTGGCTAAAATTTGTTTGAGTCGCACAGAGTCGGTAAATGCAAAGCGAGGCATGTTTGGCGACACATTGAGTAGCAGTTCTAATTTCTTTTTGTCGGCCGCAAATTTTATAATATCGGCACTTTGGTTTATAATTTCAATGATATCAGTTCTGATAATTTCAAGTTCCATCATACCAGCTTCAATTTTCGAAAAGTCGAGAATATCATTGATAATTCCTAACAAATTGCGCCCTGAGGCATTGGCATTTTTTACATACTGAAACTGTACAGCGCTTAGCGGCGTGCTTTGAAGCAAATCGGTAAATCCGATTACACCATTGAGTGGCGTTCTTATTTCGTGGCTCATATTAGCCAGAAACTCCGATTTAGCTTTGTTTGCTTTTTCGGCACTATTTTTTGCTGCTATCAGTTCGATTTTGTTGCGCTGAATAGCCAAAGCTCCACCCACTTCATTGGCAAAAGTAACATATAAAGCGTCTTCAAAATCTTCCCAAATACGCGTGCCATTGCTATCGACAAAGCCCAGCATACCATACATTTTTTGCTCTATATAAACTGGAATACTTAGTAGCGACTGACAGGATATGAGTTTGAAAAAATCGGCATTTACTGCATTCAAATCCATTCCATGTTTTTTTACTAACTTATTTTGAAGCAAATTGTCGAATAAATTTTTAAAATGGAAAGTTTCAACTCCTTTGAGTACTTGGGGCACTATTTCGGACATTGCTTTTAAGGTTGTTTTATCATACCATTCGTATTTCAATGTAAAAACATCTGATTCTTCACCAATGGTTTGATGTGCTTCGGATTGTTGTTCAGGAGTTAATTTTTTTTGTTCGAAGCAAACTAAAAATGCACGCTGATAGTGTAATGTTTTTGCAGATATTTCGAGAAAATTGTGCATCGAACTATCAAAATCGTGATTGGTAGTAAGTAGCACTTCCGAAGCCTTATTGGCGGTACGCAGCATGGTATCCGACACTTCTAAACGCTTACGAACCATTGTCATACGGCGAATAATATTTGAAAAAAGAAATATAATTGCTAATGTAATGAGCAAAAAACTGATAAAGATTAGGATAATAGATTTATTTTGCTTTTTCCAAAGCGAATCGGTATTAATAGAAAATATAATTCCTGTTTTTTTACCCACAATACTTACAGGGAAAAAAACAGAATATGCATTTACCTTTTCACGATATTGAATAGTATGTTGAAATGATTTTGATAGGTTATTTGTTAAATTTTCTTTAATATCAGGCCTAATATCTGTTTTAAAATCGGCTATTATAGCAGAGCTTACATGTTCGCTGTATTTTACAAGTAGTGTTTCTCCTGTTGTATCAACTGCCCAATACCACGAATCTTTTCCTATATAAAATCGGTCGAAATGGGAGGCCAAAAAGTTTTGAATATTCAAATAGAAGCGGATATTTGCTATAATTTTACCTTCGAAATTGCTCACTGGTTGTACAAAATAGAGCGTATCTTTTGTTTCTACTAAAAGCGGTTTTTCGACTAAAACTTGTTGATTAGCAAATAGTTTGGGCTCGGATATGTTGAAGTAATTATTTTGAGTTCGTTCGATGTGGCGATAACTATGAGTAGATAACACAGTGATACCCGATATGAGAGTTTGGTTATTCGAATAAAATCTTCGAATGCGCTTTATTTCTTTGTCAATGTACTTGCTTCGCATTTCGGCAGAAAGATTTTGCGTGCCAGTGCTCAAGAAATATTCGAAATCGCGGTTTGCAAATTCAAATTTAACCGACTCCTCAAAATCAGCACTTGCTTTTTCTATACTTTCGCCACAAAGTATAATTTGCTTATTTATAAATTCGGATGTTTCTTTTCGCTGTTTTGTGTTGAGTTGGTAAAACTGCCAGATAGAGAGCGAAAGGAAAATCGTAATAAGCGAAAGTGTGATATAAACTTTATTCTTCATTTTAGCACTTCTAATAAATACCATTTTAACTCAGGAATTGGAGCTGCTATAATCGTTACTTGCTCGCCATTTATTTCAGCGTTTACAATTTGTTTTTTATTTTTTAAAATTTCGTTAGCAATAGCACGAACATTTCCATCTCTACTTAATGATATGTTGTAAAGCTCTTTACGATATGTATCTTGTTTAATTGTTTCGATGTATTTGTGATCGAACAGGGGAGGGAATGAAAACAAATTGATGATTTCTTCTTGAGCTGTTACTATGCTTCCGTTGTTGTCAATAATCACATTCATGGAGCCAATGCTATCTTTCAAGTAACGTTCTGTAATGGTGTTGATAGTTACATCGATACCAGGCACGCCAACCATTTTATTATTGTAATGTACAGGTGCAATTGCCGACACCATCCAGCCGCGTCCAGCTGGGTCAACATAAGGTTCGTTTACCCAAACCGATTTTTCTTCTGGATTGTGAGCTGCATCGGCTAAATAGTAAAAATTGAAGCTTGGAATGTTCATTTTGGCTTCGTATTGCGAGAGCACATCAAAAAATGGGTAAATACGATTGTAGGAGTTCTCGTCGTTGTAATAAACCTGTACAATTTCGGGGTATTTTTGGAGTAGTGCTTTAAAGTTCGCATCAATTGGTTCGGTAAAATAAACAACATTTTTGATATTTTCGTTTATAGGTATAACGCCCGAAACAAAAACGGCCGAACCACCATCGTTCACAGGTTTTGTAAATACGCCATTGGTAGCTAATTCGTATTTTTTTGTATCAATAGTAGGGAGTGTAGTGGTTTGTGCGGCATACAGTTTTTCAATAGCTATGCTAAGCACTTCAGCTTCCAACCTGATTTTTTTAAAATCGTTGCTAATTTTTTCGGCTTTTGAGCTTAATAATTCTAATTTTTTTTCGGGCGAATTGGAAGTGCAAGCCACAAATGTTAGGGCAAACGTTAGCAAACCAAACGTAAATCGGATGATGTTTTTCATAGCGAACTATTTTAAATTGAATTAATTATAACTATTTTTAAAAAGAGGCAACCATTGCTAAAAACAATTTTTTAGCGTTCGGATTCGAAGCAACTGTAAGTTTGAGCGGTACCGAAAATTGGTCGGTTATTTTGATAGCCTTTTTTACACTAAAACCTACATTTATAAACGAAAATTCAGTAGTGGCATATAGCGCGCTTTCCGAAGGCGTAAAACCTGCAAATATAGTATAATTCAAATCTTTTGCTTCACCCAAATAATTGATTTCAAAATAGGACGATTTGTTCGTTTTCGACATATCTGTAACCTTTGGGTCTATTGCTGCTCCGTACACTATCATACCGCCATACACGCTAAATGGAATGGTTTCGGAGCCATTAAAACTGAGTGCCAACTCGGCAGCATGTCCTGTTTCCGAATTTTTAAAATTAAAAAAATCTTGATTTAATCCTACATAACCTGGAAAGAACAAATCGATAAACTGTAACGAAAAATTAGAATATGTGTATTTGGCGTAAATATCAATTTCTTTATTTGTACCGCCAAGTTCGTAGCTACCCCATGTGCCAAGAGTAAACCCTTTGTACGATAGTTCGCCCCAAGGCTGAACAGCGGGCATAGTGCCCTGTTGAAATCCTCGCCACACATACGAAGAAGCTAAATCGGAACCGAATGAGATGTTTACATCGCTTTTTTCTTGTGCTTGCAAGCTACTTGCAGCAAAAATGATAAGACTAAAAATAATGATTTTTGTTTTCATCTGTTTAAAATTGATTTACCTGTCTTTTACCCCTATAAAGTGAAAATAAGAAGTAAAATAAGGTGGATGTTTTTGTTGTATTTTTGTCGTATTTATTCCAATTTTGGTTTTACTTTCAATTTTGGAATAACAAATGTAATTTTATTTTTCAGATTTTTTCAGATTTATCTAAAATATTTTTATCCAAAATGTGTTTTTTTTGTGTTTTTCGACAATTTCATAACTAAAACCAGAAATGTGGCATAGTTTCAATAGTTTTTACGACACAAAAAATGCTATAATTTATTGGTTTTGTAGTTTATTTTCTAAAAAAAATAGCAACTTAAAAAAACAAGTATTCCGTCGTATTTTACACTTGTTAGATAGCCTTTTTACTAAATTTATTTTTCCAAACTTGTATTGAAAGTCCAGAGTTCAATTCAATTGTACGTTTCATAGAGTTGAAGGATCCGAAACCACATTTTTCGGCTAACTGTTCATTACTGATGGTTGGATTAGATTCAATTATTCGTTCGACTTCACGCATGCGATACAAATTAACGAAAGCACAAAAATTCTGATTGTATTTTTTGTTGATTAAGGCAGAAATATAACTTCGGTTAGTACCCACGCGCTGAACAATATCCATGATATTCAAATTGTTATTCAAAAATATTTTCTCTTGCTCAAAGGCATCGATTAACTTTTTCAAAATCATCTGTTGCGATAAGTTTAGGTTTTCATCTTCTATATCGCTGAAAATGATTTCGGGAAATTTTGTTTCTTGCTCAAAAGTTGGATTGATGGCTTTTTGTGTAAATCCCATATAACCAATTCCGTACAATGATATTGAAAAAATTAGCCATATAGTATTTAGTATTATATCATTCGGCAAAAGTAGTTTTCGACCCACTATATGAGCTACAAAAGTGCTTATAGAAATAAAAATAAGAAAATAGTTAAGCCGTTGGGCATTGTTGTATTTGCCATCATTCATATTGGAATAGTATTGCTCAGCTTTATGGGCATGTTTTTTTAGTAAAAGTTGGTTCAATATAAATGTGATTACAAGTAGAACTACAAAAGTTAGTTTCACAATTCTGCGCATTATTCCCAAAAATTGAATTTGAGGTGAATCGGGAAAAAGCGTATCGTTGTAAAGCCAAGCTTTGTACTGTTCGAATGGAGTCAGAAAAATACCCACTGTATAAACTGTAGCAATCGCAATCGGCACAACGAGGTATTTGGCATGTAGGCGCAGGCTGAATTTCTGGTCGACCGTAAGCAGTCGGAAATAAATGTAATAAACCGGAAAAGCGATGCTTCCAAAATAAGCAAGAGCAGGTTCCCAATACGGAAAAATATCGGGGTAAGGAGCAAAAAACAAGTATTGCCCAAAAAGGCAAATAGCCACAATAAGCATAAAAAAACTCAGAAACCGTGCAGGCACGCTAATATTCTTCTTATTACTCTGTAATGTAATAAACCAAAAGAGCGAGATATATACGGGTGATAAGAGTATTAGTGTTCGAATCATATTTTAGTTAAAACAAAAGTGGGTGATGAGAATAAATGTTATGGCTATTTTTTGCTGGGTTTACTAGCAGATTTAAAAACATTTTCACTAATTTGATTTTTCCATTCGGTAATAGTCATTCCTGTTTTAGCAGCAACTGCTCGTTTAAGCGAATTCAATGACCCGAACCCACAACATTCGGCAAGTTGTTCGTTTGAATAGTGCTGATTCTCAGCATATACCCTTTCTAATTCGTCAATCCGATAACTATTTACAAAGGAACAGAAGTTTTGATTGTATTGCTGGTTAATCAAATTCGATATAGTAGTTCTATTAGTTCCTAGTACTTGCACAATGTCCATTATATTCAATTGGCTATTGAGGTATATTTTCTTTTTTTCAAATTCCACCAAAAGCTTGTTTAATAATTTTTTTTTGGCATCATTTGTCAAATCAATAAGTTGATTATTTAGCTCAAAGCTCTCGGACTCATAAGTTGGATTTATTGGCTTTTGCTTGAACCCCATGTATCCGATAATAAATAATACTATTGAAAAGATAGCCCAACCTAAATAAATATACCAATCATTGTTCAATAATAAATATCTACCTAATGCGCCTAAAACAAATGACGTAACGCTAATTGCAATAATTGAATAGTTAAGTACCTTCACATTGTTATTTTTACCATCCACAATGTCGGAATAATACTGTTCGGCATTCGCTCCATATTTTTTTATAAGCAAACTGTTGCCAATCACTGTTGCTATAACTTGAATTAAATAAGTGATTTTGCCAACAATGCGCATGGCAGCCAAAAACTGAATTTGCGGATTATCGTTGTAAGCATTTGGATTGTAGAGCCATACCTCATATTCGGCTTTGGGCGTAAGAAAAACACCAATAGTATACAATGTACCAACCACTAACGCAGGTAAAAGATATTTACCATGGATTTTTAGCGAAAAACTTTTATCAATAGTGAGTAGCCTGAAATAAATGTAATACATCGGAAAAACCAATAGCGATGCGTAAGCAAAAATGGGGTCGAAATACCGATAAACTTGAGGGAGTGGTACGTGATATAAAAAATGGGTAAAATAAACAATCAATGGCAGAAGCATAAACCTACCTAAATATACACGGGAGGCACTATACATTTTCTGATTCTCGGATAATAACGCAGCCCAGAGCAGACTAACAAATACGGGCGATATTAAGAAAACTGTTTTAAGCATACTAAATGTGCTATTCTATTTTTTACGCATATTTAATTAGGTACAAAGTAGCTGTTTCTTCCATTCCGACAGCGACAAGCCTGTTTTCGACGAAATGGCGCGTTTCATTGATTTTACGGATCCAAAACCTGCGCTTTCAGCTATAACTTCATTAGCCAAATCTTTTTTATCAAGTATAATTCGTTCCAATTCACTAATCCGGAAACCATTAACAAAAGTACAAAAGTTTTGATTGTATTCCTGATTAATCATAGTTGAAATATGCATACGATTACTTCCAACAACTTTTACAACATCCACAATTGTAAGTTCACTATTGAGATAAATCTTATTTTTGTCAAATTCCATCAATAACTTTTTATGAATCTTATTTTGGTCAATATTCAATTCAGAATCAACTGCTTGTGCTGGGACATTATCCGATTCGGTAACAAAAGTTGGGTTAATTGCTTTCTGTCTACAGCCAATGTACCCAATAAAATAATAATCGATAGCATACAAAACAGAATAGATTATCAACTCATTATCTGTATTAAATATATTAAGCGCATTAGCAACGTGAATTAAACAGTTGAAAATGAGTAAGTAGTTCAATATTTTGGCATTGTTGTATTTGCCATCATTTATATTTGAATAAAACTGTTCGGCTCTATCGCCATATTTTTTTAACAATACTATATTCCGAAAAAGAAAATAGATGGCTTGAAGGTCGATAGCGATAAGAACCACCAGACGCAATAATTTCAGAATACGAAACTGTGGTGTACCCGGAAAAGCATCTCTATCGAAAAGCCACACTTTATATTCGGCAAAAGGTGTAGCTAATACAGTAATTAAATAGACAATCCCAATTACCGCCGGAAGAATGAGATATCGGGAATGGGCTTTCCACGAAAATTTTTCGTCGACCGTAAGCAGTCGGAAATAAATATGGTAGAGCGGATATAACAGCGTGCCAACAAATAAATAAATAACATCAAAATAAGGGTATAGCTCGGGGAGTGGAGCACGATGGAAAAACCGGCATAAATTAAGAATAACCAACAAAAACATCAATTTTGCCAAATACGAACGTGGGATGGAATGTGTCGCTTTTTGTGAAAATAATAGAATGACCCAAAAAACTGTAACATAAACTGGCAATAAAAGAGCTAGAGTTTTTAACATGACGTATGTTTATAATTAAATTGCCCTCATTAGAGATCAAAAAAAGCTAATCCGTTCTATCAAAGCACAAATATAGTTCAAAAACTTGAGTCTATAGCTACTTTTTTTTTAATTTATTTTATAATTGAAATATCAGTTTTTTAAAAATGCAATTTATAAAAAAAAATGTACAAAATTTCAATAAATATTCATTTATATATATTAGAAAACCTATAAAGTTGTTTTTTTTATGAGTTTTGTACGAATTGAGCCAAAAAATATACCTTTTGTCCCAATATATTTACCTTTTGACCACCCAAGAACAATTGATAGGCGTATTTTTGTTGCTGAAAAATCTCTTAAATATTAATTTTTTATAACATTAAATTTTTATGAAATCAATTACCAATCTCATTTTATTCTTGTATTCGCTATACAAACAAAGTAGTGAATACTGTGTTCATAATATAATTATCTGAAAATCAAAGTCATTACGGCTGCTTTCAATCCTCTTATTGCTTGCAGTTGTAAGTCTTAAGAGTTATGCTGTAGATTATGCCACAAATACAGCAGCAATATTAGTTACTGCAGCACCTATAGTACTTACAAATGCTACGTATATTGTTCCTGGGGGTAGTTTTAATTCAACTGCAGGAACAAATAGAGCTATTGATATTAGGTATATGATATACGACGTCAAAAACAATCAAAATATGGGGCTTCCCGAAATCTCATACTCAGTAGATGGTAAGACTTACGTTTCAATTTACAAAATAACTAAAAATATAATAGATATACAGCAATATAAATTTAATATGTCAAGCACCGACATTAATGCCGTTGGATATTTAACACCTTATGTTTTTAATTGGGCAGGGGTAGATCGATGGGTTTATCATACATGGTATTATCCAACTGCACTTGCAGGAAAATCAATTACAATCAAGATTAAAAACTCAGCTCCTATTCAAAGCGGCTCAGCAGCTTTTGAAGTTACACGACAGGTCCAAACATTTAATTATGACTCACCAACAACAACTTATGAATTAACTCCCAGTTCGGATGGGAACTTCAACTTTAGTTGGACTACTTCTGAATCATATACGACTAAGTTTGATATATACTCAGACGCTTCTTACACGGAATTAGTAAAATCTGTACCTGTTTCAAACAATTTAAAAAGCAGTTCAATTTCTATAAAGCTAGGAGCATTTAATGTTAATCAAACTTATTATGTAAAACAGGTTTATGTTACACCTAATACAGTATCAGGATATTCAATTACGTATGAAAAGAAATTACTGCCTTTTACATTTGTCGGCTATAAATACCCAACCATAGTAACCGCAACTACTCAATTCAATGCAAATCCAATTAAGATAGATTTAGCAATTACAGAAGGCAATACAGGCTCAATATTGGCATCAAAATATTATGTAAAAAGAGATGGACAATATTTAGGTGAATTCACAGGTACAAACTTTACGGATGCAAATGTAACTGCTTATACCAAATATACGTATGTGGTTTATTCCGTACCAGATACCTGGACAAATAAAGAGATTGTAATACCTGAATTAAGTTATACAGTATCTACAACCACTAACCCCAAAGCCATATCATTCGACAAGTATAAATTATCGCCCGTTAAAGGCACGAGTCCATATATCAAAATAGAGTGGGACAATAATCAGTGGTATCCTTTGAATACGCTAAATACAGTAAAATTATTTAGAAAAAATAGTACAACCAACGAATTTACGACAGAATTGAACATTCTGAGTACAGATACTTATTATAAAGATTTTACTGATATTATTGAAAATAAGTACTACTCGTACAAACTTGAAATAAATCAATGGGGTAAAAAAACGGAAAAGATTGATAGTGTAATGGTTGTTGATATGGCCAAAATCACAAAAATTTCAGCTTCCAAAAACACCTTTGGCGACAGAATTAACCTGCAATGGACAATTGACAGATTAAACCTTTGCGATAGATTTGAAATTTGGCGGCAGTTTGCCGTTACCACTTCGGATGGCAAAGAAGCTTGGTCGGACTATACGATGGTAAATCAGTTCACGGCCCAGTCGCTCATCAACAGTTGGGACGATAGGGATGCAGCCCCAGGAACTTTATACAGATATAAGATTTTTGCATTTAAAAAAACATCTACTATCCCTGCTTATGACATCAGCGAAAACGCTACCGACATAGGCTTCCGAATGCCCGTGGGTGTAGTTACAGGCAGAATTACGTATGGGGCTGGCTCAGCAGTTGGCGGAGCATCTCTATACGTTTCAAGTTCGAGCGACACAGGCGATAAGCTTTACAAGAGTTTAAAATTTAGCGGAGACAATTTACAAGGAGGTAAAGTTAAGCTAACAAAATCCAAACATGGTTGTATAGCCGATAAAGGTTTCACTTTTCAGGCGTGGTTACAACCACTCAAACGTGAAGCAGTAATTTCAACAATTTTTGAAGTGGATAAAGAATATTCTATTCGGATGTACAATGACAATATTCTTATTTTAATGGGTAACCCACTTCAACAGGTTCGATCTTACAAATTAGAGTCAACTATTGCTGTCAACTCCTATTTTCATCTTGGAGTGGCGTATAGTTTAGATAAGAAATTGAAAATACTCATTAACGGGATGGCTAAAGACTCTGTGGTACTGACAAATACATACACATGTGCTTTCAATGAAACAACCCAAAGCTCCATTGCCAACAATACATCGGTTACCAAGCTACCATACAATGGGTATATCGATGATGTCCGTTTGTGGAATAAAGGCATTACTAGCACCGAGTCGGCTGATAATTACAACCGGTATTTGGGTGGAAACGAAACAGGTCTTATTGGCTATTGGCCTATGGACGAAGGAATCGGAAATTATGCTTTTGATTGTTCGAAAACAGATAAAGTGTTCAACGAAAGTCATATTATAGACATAGTAAATGCAATATCTGATACGATAGTTCCAAAAAAAGAACAGCTTTCAATAAAAGGAGTAACCGATGCCAGTGGTAATTATATCATTCGCGGCATTCCATTTACTGGCGATGGTTCTACCTATTCTATCACACCAATACTTGGTACTCATAAATTTGAGCCCAAACAACAACTACGATATGTTTCACCATCGAGTCTTATTCATAATGGTACTGATTTTACAGATAAATCATCATTCCCTGTAAAAGTAAAAGTAATATACAATAATACTGAGTACCCTGTAGCAGGTGTTAGCTTTTCTGTCGACGATAATCCATGTTCGAAAGAAAACAAACTAATAACTACAAAATTAGTTAAAGAGGGTTCGGTTGATGCGGGCGAGTGTATTATCGATGTTCCCATTGGAGGGCATTATATAAAGGCTACATTAGCTGGTCATGAGTTTAAATACAAAGGACGTTATCCTGACACAGAGTTAACTCACGATTTTGATGAGAACTCTAGTGGTGCAACTATTCTTTTTGAGGATATTACCTTGGTAACTGTGGCTGGTAGAGTTGTAGGTGGTGATATAGAAGCTGCATATCCAATTGGATTCAAAAAAAGTAAAGCTAATATTGGTAAAGCTAAAATTGAAATTAAACCTGCTAATTCAATTTACAATTTATCAGCAACAACAAGAGACTTAAACGATGATTTTACTAAAAATGATTCAACCAGATTTAAAAGTACTTCGTACATGAATAAAACTGGTGTTGTAGTAACTACAGATAGTATAACTGGCGAATATATGGTTAAACTGCCTCCTATCAAATGGAATATTGAGAGCGTAAAAACATATAAAACAACGAACTATGAAGACATTAGTAGTATAGATATTATTAATAATATTCAATCATTTGAGACAAATACTATGGAAAATTATTTTGATACACTCAAAATGATTACAACAAATAAAATAGATACATTTAAGTACAACCTTAAAAAATCGTTTACATATAAAGTAAAACCAATTATTGAGGTTAGAACAGCAGGCTCCGAAGAGTCGATGGCGTTTGGAGAACCCAAATGGTATCTCGATGATACGAATACTACTTTTGAAAATTTATATACATATTCTGGTTTATTACCCAAAGATATTGTTTATAAATATGGAAAAACGATAAATCACCCGAATGGAAAACCTATTTTTATTCAGAAAAAACTTTATGCGCTTCGTATTAAGGCTTATGAAAAGTATGAACACCCGAATACAGATATTACCACTGTGCCATTGAAAGGAGCTGAAGTAAATATACAAAATGAAATAGGCTTGCTTAGTAAAAAAATAGTACCTGAACCAACAGATACTATTCCAAATCATACCATGAAATTAGATAAAAATGGAGAAATAAATTATATTTTTAAAGCCGGATTTCCCAATACTGCTGCTATTGATGAAGGATTAGAAATGAAAATTTCGGTTAAAAATGGAAATGATAATCCAGTAGAGTGGACGGAAATGGGTACTTTTAAAGGAATTGTATTAGGTTGTGAACTTTTGGGCGGTTCTAATTTTGTTACAAAAGGACCAACTGTGCCGCTTGTAGTTTTACGTGACCCTCCTGGCTCTAATAGCTATTCGTACATGGAAGAGGGTTCACAAATATCTTATAATATCTCAAGCAAAAGTAATTTCAATGGAAGTTTTGATGTAAAAAGTCAAATGTGGCTGGGCGTAGGCTACAAAGTTGGAGCTGGTATCGGATTTATGGTAATGACAGAAATAGAAAATAAAAATACTATTACTGCTGGTTTAGAGGGACAGTATGCTAGTTTTACTGGAGATACAAAAAATAAATCAATTACTTTAAAAGAAAGAATACAGACTTCAAGTTCTCCAGATTTTGTGGGTTCTAATGCTGATGTTTATATAGGTGTGTCAACAAATATTTTCTACAGCAATAGTAATATACTTACAATTAGTAATCAAAAGCTGCTTAAAACAACGGCTTTCAGTGGAGAATCTACTGCCGATACTGAGTTTAAGTACACTCAAAACGAAATACTTACTCAGCAAATTCCTATCTGGAAAAAAAGGATGGAATTAGTCTTAAAAACAGTAAGTCACGATGTTTACTCGGGAACAGCCTATAATGACTCTGCAAGGATTAAAAATAAAACATTTTGTTAACAAGTGGTTCGGGTTTAGAATTAGGGAAAGGTACGTTTCCACTTGATGTGCCCTATATCCAAATTGACAATGCTGAAAAAAATGACATCCCAAATGGCAAAGAGGCATCGTTTGTATTGAAACTAGGTAGCAACTCAGATATGCAGACTACTAGAGGTTATATGCTTTCTGTAGTTGACGAATCAAATAAAGATGGTGCTATTGTTTCTATCGATGGACAACCATTAGTTGGTGGCCGTTTATTCTATGTTACAAAGGGTCAATTAGTTGAAAAAACATTGATATTGAAACAGACAAAACTTGATGTGCTTGATTACAAAAATATTAAACTTCGATTCTCATCGCCCTGTGATAATTCAATATATAGCGATAAAGATATCAGTGTAGCGTATATACCTTCATGTAGTGATTTGGATATGGTTTTAGACCGTCAAATTATCAATACACTAAAATCAGAACCACTTAAGGTTACACTTAAGAATTTTAATCAGGAGTATAAAAACTTTCTGGGCTTGCAAATCGAATATAAATTAGAAGGTAGTACATTATGGGAATCAAAAGCATTTGCTAAAAACAGTGCAACCCAAACCATCCTGAAGACTGCAAAGAACATTGATGCAAAAACTCTTTTGCAAGCTGAAAATAGCAATTTGGTTAGTTTATACAACTATTCATTGCCAATTACAGATTTAAGCGAGGGTAAATACATTTTTAGAGCAAGAACATTATGTAATAATCTAAGTGAACCCACAGAAGTGATTAGTAATATAACTCCAGAGTTTGCAGTTATAAAGGATTTAGTTCAGCCATCATCTATGGGGGCTCCTTCACCATCAAATGGAATTTTAACTCCCGAAACTGAAATGGCAGTAACTTTTAACGAAGACATTCAAACGTCGAGATTAATACCTGGTAATTTCGAAATAAAAGGAGTTTTAAATGGAGCCGCTTTACAACATGCTGAAGGTTTAGCGTTGGATGGAAATGAAAAATCCGAAGCATTTACTGAATCTGCCATTAGTTTGCAAAACAGCTCATTTGCCATTGAAGCTTGGGTGAAAACTTTTGATAATACGACCATGGGTAATTTGTTTTCGATAGGCGAAGGAGCTGACAAAGTTACTTTAAAAATGAATAAAGAAAGTATTGCTTTGTTTGTAAATAATTTACAAGTTGGTGGATTGAGTACGATAACTCCAAAAACTGACTGGCAATATGTATCTTTAAATTACAATGCGGCGAATAAACTTTTCCAGATCCATTTAATGAGTAGTAAAACTGGATATACGGTACTTTCACAATCGGTTTCAAATGGAGTAAATCCAACGGGGCGTTTAACAATAGGAACCGGATTTAAAGGTAATATACACCAAGTTACAGCATGGAGCGAAAATAGATCTATATCTGATTTAAGCGACATGAACGAATCAAAAACTGGAAAAGAGTCTAATATTATTGGTTATTGGCCAATGAACGAAGGATATGGGAAATTAACGGCTGATAAAGTACGAAGCAGAAACATGATTGTTAATAGCTCTTGGTTTATTGATCCAAGCGGCTACTCAGTAGCATTTAATGGTACAACAAAACAAGCTGTAACTATAAATACAGCAGCAATTCCGTTGACCACAAAAGATGACTTTAGTATTGAATTTTGGTTTAATGGTAAGTCGCAAAAAAATGTAACCATGTTCTCTTGTGGAAAAGGTACTGATGATGCAAAACCGGAAACCAAACTGTCAGTAGGAATTAATGATAATGGATTATTAAACCTCAATACAAAAGGCGTAAGTTATTTAATTCCGGGAGCATCAGTTCTTGATACCTTATGGCATCATTTTGCACTAAGTGTTTTAAGGGGTGGTAATTCAAATGTCTATATCGATGGACAACAAAAACTTCAGATACCTTCTGGTAAAATTGGAGGTCTGGAATCTGACAGTATCTCACTTGGTGCTCGCAGATATGGCGATACTATTATTGTTGATACGAAAAAAGTACTTAAAATCTTTAAAGATCAATACTTTGATGGAAAAATGGATGAAGTCCGAATATGGAAAAGTGCATTAGGATTAGAGAATATCCGATTAGATATGCGTTCTAAGTTGTCTGGAGATGAAGCTGGATTATTAGCCTACTATCCTTTCGAGAATAAAGAACCTGATAGTGGTAATTTGTTGAAGACTGTATTTTCGCTTAAAGAGGGTCTCAGTGATAAAAAATTATTAGCAAATTATGCAAATTTTAATGCTGCTACAAGTTATAGTTCTAATACTCCAGGCATCAAAATTCCACGTTCTAAAGAAAACGTAAGTTTTTCTTATACGTCAAGCAATAATAAAATTATTTTCAACATTGATGCACCTTTGAAAAAAATTGAAAATTGTATATTGGAACTTGTTATAAAGGATGTGTATGACATGAATGGTAACAACCTTGCTTCACCAATTATATGGACTGCTTTTGTAAATAATAATCGTTTAAACTGGGAAACTGAGCAAATGGCTTTATCAAAAGAAGTACTTGTACCTGCCTCGTTTAAAGCTATAATTGTGAACAAATCGGGTAAATACGAAAACTATGTAATTGATGGTTTACCAAGTTGGTTGAGCGTAAACAAATCATCGGGCAGATTAAATCCGTTGGAAAAAGCAGAATTATCATTCACTGTAGACAACTCAATCAATGTTGGTTCGTACGAAAGTCGCGTTACACTTACCGGAAATAATGGCATTCAGGAAATGCTACCTATTTCGCTCAAAGTAACCGGCCCTCGTCCCGATTGGGCTGTGAATCCGTATGATTTCGAGTCGTCGATGAACGTAATTGGGCAAATCAAGATTGAAGGTGTTGGGCAAGAAGATACCGAAGATATATTGGCAGCCTTTATTGGAACAAAATGTGTGGGTATTGTAAATCCTCAATTTGATAAAAAGTTGAACAGCTACATGTTGTATATGGATGTATATGGCGCGACTAAGAATGTAGATCTAGGAATAGAAGGAGATGGCGGTAAAAAAATTACATTCAGCCTGTGGGATGCCGGAACAGGGCGTATTTATCCTGATGTAGATGTTACTACCATATTATTTTCTTCGGGTTCAATTATTGGATCTAAAACTTCGCCTCGCATATTTAATGCAACCGACAAAGTGGAACAGCAATTAAATATCAAAAAAGGCTGGAACTGGCTCTCTACAAATGTTGCGAATACTTTGAATCCTGTACTTTCTCAGTTTGAAAAAGGAATGGAAACAGATGGTGTTTTGCTTAAATCAAAATCAACATTTAACTGGTATGGTGGTGGAGAATGGGATAAAAATATAACTTCGATGGATCCTGTCTCAATGTATTCACTTCTCTCGGGTCAGCCAAAGACGCTGAAATTGAATGGAGCTACAGCCAAAGCTGCAACTACACCGATAACGCTTATTAAACGCGATCAAACCAGCACATACGGCTGGAGCTGGATAGGATATATTCCACAATTTGTAGCGCCACTTAGCGAAGCACTCAGCGGACTTGTTGCAAACGAAGGAGATGTAATTAAGGGTCAGATGGGTTTTGCAACCTATTCGGAAAATGAATGGATTGGTAGTTTACAGTATATGATACCCGGGCTTGGTTACATGTATGGATCTACCAGTTTATCGGAAAAAACGTTTAAATATCCATCGCAGTACATTTCAAGATCGAAAGTGATAATGAAAAACAAGGAAGCAGTAAATTACAAATGGGTGCCAGGTGGCGGCGGTCAAAGTATGACGATAACTGCTGTTCTTAAAATTGATAACGTTGAAATGACTTCTACAACTTTACAAATAGGTGCATTTATAAACGATGAATGCCGGGGAGTAATTGAACCAACATTGTCACGTGGCAAATATATTGCATATCTGTCAGTTTGGGGAGGTGGCGAAGACATGAATAAGAAAATAGTCTTCAAATGCTACAATCCTTCAACAGATAAAGAACTTGTATCAGCCGATAATTCAGTTATATATAGTCCGGACGAAACAAAAGGAAGTTCTATGAACCCTTATGCCATTGCATTCAGTAGCCTTACTACCAACGTATCTGATTTGGTTAATGGCCAAAAAGCTATTTATCCAAACCCTGTAATAAACACCTTGAATTTCGGTTACAATCCGCAAGGAATTGAACGATTAGAAGTTGTTGATTGCACAGGTCGTACGATGGTATTATCAACAGCAGTGAATAAGAACTCTATTGATGTAAGCGATTTGATACCGGGTATTTATACTTTACGTGTTAATTACATGGGTACTATTCGTTCGCATAGATTTATTAAGAAGTAAATTTGTTGTTTCGTTTATCAACCAAACGGGCTGTTTCAAATAATGAAACAGCCCGTTTTTTCTGCCAACTTGTTTGGTAAACAAAATAACCGCGACAATAAAAATTTCTTTTAAAAAATTGAATAACGTCCGAATCAGGCTGTTTTTTTTTATTGAAATTTAGCTCCACTTTATGTTAAGCAAGCTAAAATAGCTTTAGGATTGTACTATTATCAAAAAGCATTAAAATGATGTATATCGCTCGTTACGTGCCGAACGCGATGTTACCACTATTCAACGATTGCAGCATATAGAAAAATTTGCAGATATTGAAGGGGAAAAAGAATAGGCCGCGATACGAACCTAAGTGGCTTTATGCAAGCAGATTAGTCATTATTTTTTCTGTTGTCCACTTTTTGTCTCCGCACTTTTTCCACATTATTTCAATGTGAGAAGTATCTTTGTGCCATAGATTTTTGATTGAAAAAAACAATTCAAATCATTATTAAAAATGACAAACTCACCCGCTTCAACAGTACAGAAACCCAAGATTATCAAGTAATAAATAAACTGGATGCTTATGCAGGTCCATCAATTGGATTCTCTGTTCAACATGGAGCAACGGTAGCTGCGGGTATGGAATTACGCCTCAATGGGGTGCATTCATAGAAGGTTGAAAAACATGGGGCAGCTTTACTTTGGGAGCAGCTTACAAATTTAATAGATAGTAATCAAAATTAATTATTAACTTTCACTGAATTAATACAGTGGACTCAACAATTTAATTTTTTAAAACAATGAAAAAAGTATTTTTATTTTCGTTGGCCTTTATGCTTTTGAGCCTAACATCAAAAGCACAAACAACCACAAAACGTGTAATTGGCGAAAAATTTGGTGGCGGTATTGTATTTAGCGTTTCTGCCGATGGTATGAAGGGTTTAATTGTGGAAACACAGGACCAGGGAAGTTGCGATTGGAATGCTATTAAGGCTCTTATAGCAAAACCTGAAACCCACAGCGAACTTGGCAAGCTATCTACTGATTGGCGTTTGCCAACTAAGGATGAAGCAACTCAGCTTTATAGTCAAAAAGCTAAATTAAGTGGTTTTAGTGGCATTTATTGGACTTCGACCAATGGTAAAGGACAAGTTTATGTACTTGATGCTGCTACAGGCAAACTTAATATTGTAGCAAAAACGGCATCCAACAAGGTACGCGCAGTGCGTAATTTTTAATACGAATGAAAAACATATAAAACGAGTATTTAGTCAGTAAGTAATAGCTCAACTGAAACTAAATACTCGTTTTATATTGTTCATTCGAAAATAAAACAAATTTTTCCATATAAAATATTATTGCATTTATGAAAAAACAAATTTACTCTTTTTTACAATGGATAAACATCCAACGATGTTTTAACTATAAAAAAACAGGTGTTATAAATCAACATTTTTTTCGAACCTTATTCGCTTCTTTACTGCTTTTAGTGGCAAGTATTTCTTATGCGGATACCTATATCGACTTTAATAGTCAAAGTCATTTTAAGTTGACATCTCAAGGTTTTTCCAGTATAGACTTTGCAGTATTAACGTATGATTTTTCTGGCAATGATGATCGTTTGCAAACTGCCGAATTTTGGGTTCGTGAGGCTGATAATGCAACTTGGACAAAAATTCATAGGTTTGCTATTGGCAATAACAATGCAATGGCTAAGTGGGAGCCTGTAAATACAGAATATGCTGGCTATATTAGTTCTAATTCAGAAACAGAAGATAAAGGTCTTCGGTTCGCAAATTTCAGATGGCAGTATCCTGCACGATTTGCCGGTCGAACTTTGCAATTCAAGATTAACTATGAGTGGAACATAGATTGGTATCAAAAAAGTGGCGTTGATGTAACATCAACTTACCTTGGGTCAAATGCAACCGCATCATTGCCTTCGTATACTCCAACCATTAGTTCGGCAAGTATAATTGCTAATGCTACCGACAAAGGAACTTTCTCGTTCAACAGAACAGCAGGATCGCTTCTAATTGATAAAGTAAGTATATGTTCGGATGCAGCACGTACGAATAAAATGACAGAGTTTGCTGTGGCTATTAGTGCTACATCGGGAACTACAAATTTTTTGTGGAACAATAATTTCACCGTAAATACTCGACTATATGTGCGATACGGGGTTACCATTCCTCCTGTTTTTGCGGGAGCTGCATCGCGTGAATTTGTTTACGACAGCGAGGTCGCTGTTTCGGGTTATAATCGACCTATAAATTTAGATAAAAATTACAATAACTGTAACAAGAGCTTTACACTTACTTGGAATGTAAATGACGAAGGTGGTACTTTGTCGAATAAAGGCACGTGGGTTGTCGACCGTAAACTTACAACCGAAGCTGCTACTTTGTATAAAGAAGTGGCCAACTCAATTGCTAGCAATTTGCGAACTTATGAAGATCAGACCCTTGATTATGATAAATCGTATGATTATCGACTTCATTTTGTTCCTGAAGGAATGGATAAAGTACGAATTATTCCTGAATTTAATTTGTTTACCTCTGTAAACACCAAACGCAGTGTTTTAAATACCTTTACATTTACTACTTATAAAAAAACATCTGCCGAAAATCCAAAAATTCAATTCAATTGGACTCCTAACTGGTGTTTTAATCCTACTATTCATTTGCAACAAGAAAACACAGTTACAAAAGCTGTCATCAATGTTCCAATTAATAGCACCACTAACAATGCAACAACTTTTACGCATGAAAATCTGACAGAAAATTTGATGTATAAATATCGTTTAAAGGTAACCACCGAAGGAACAGATTTATACACCGACTGGCAGAATGTAATAATAAAAGATGAAGTAAAATACAAATCGGTTACATCGTCTAAAGGAACACTTGCCGACAGAATTCAACTTAAATGGGATGTTGAACGAAACGATTTGAGTAATTCATTTTTTATTAAACGACAAATTTTTGAAGAGGGTCGCGAAAACCCGAAGGAAGATATTACCAATATCACTACAAACGGAAAGTATTATAGTTTCGAGGATCGTAATATCAATCCTGGTATATTGTACAAATATACTTTAGGGTCGCAGTTCACGCTCAGTTCCGGAATTATTGATACTGTATATTATAAAGCCGATATTATTGGATATGCTCAGGCAAGCGGAACTGTTTCCGGTCGTATAACATTTGGTTCAGGCTCATCGGTCGACAGTGTTTCGGTATTTGCATCCAATGCCAACGAATCGGAATCGCTTTATAGGGCCATAAAATTTAAAGGAACTGGTGGATTGGGCGAAGTAGCATTATCTACTAAAAAACATGGTTGTGTGAAAGATGGTTTCACATGGCAGGCATGGCTTCAACCTCAGGATGCTACAAGCGATATGGCTGTGTACGAATGCTTTAAAGAATATTCCATCTGGTACGAAAATTCAACGCTTAAAGTATATCTCGATCAGATTGACCCAATATCACCATTAATTTCGTTTGATATGTCCTATCTGAAAGCGGATGAATACGTACATGCGTCTGTTTCATTCGATGGCGATTCAAAACTCAAGCTATTCGTTAATGGCAAATCAGTATCGGAAGTAACACTAAGCACCACCGAAAGAGCATTGGTGAATGTGTGCCCAAATGTTGAACCACGAACAAATAATACTATTGCATATTTGGGCGACGGATTCTTGTTTAAAGGTTCTTACAAAGGAAATGTTGACGATATGCGTTTGTGGGATCGTGAACTTACAGCCAAAGAAATAGCTGAAAACTACAACCGTTATATCAATGGTAACGAATCGGGCTTAATCGGCTATTGGCAGTTCGACGAAGGACTCAACCGTTATGCATTCGACCGATCAAATTATAAGAAAATTTTCAACGAGCATCATATAACATTTACACAAGCCGAATCGACCAAAGCAGTACCTACTCTCGAACAACTCTCGATTAAAGGAATATCTGATAAAAATGGTAATTACCTAATTTCGGGAATCCCATTTACGGGCGATGGTTCGACTTATGCATTTACACCATCAAAACAAAGTCATGAATTTGAGCCTTCGCAGCTTAACCGTCATTTGACATACCAAACATCGGTGCACGATGAGGTAGACTTTAAGGATGTGTCGTCGTTCAAAGTACGTGTAAATGTTACTTATGACAATACAACATTCCCTGTTGATAGTGTGGATGTGCTTATTGATGGAGCTAACGTTTATAAAGATAAACAGATTTTGAGCACCAATTCAGTAGGTGATTGTATTGTAGATGTACCTATCGGAATTCACACAATATCGGTAAGTCGACGTGGACATAGCTTTGTAGATGGCAATAAAAATACCGCTGTAGTTTCGATGAATTTTAAAGAGCCTATTCTGGGTAATCCAATTAAATTTTTCGATACTACAAAAACGATTCTTGCCGGACGTGTAGTTGGTGGCGTGGTACAAGGATCACAACCTCTTGGATTTGGATTAAGTAAAGCCAATATTGGTGAAGCCGAAATCACTATTGAAGTGCCTGATGGCGACTATGTGTTAAACCCAAGTAGCAATGCAATTAAGTTGCCAGGCGCTATAACCGACACTATTAGTAGTAGTGCAACTATTGCAGCTGATAGTAAAGTGATAAAAGTAGTAACCGACCCCAAAACTGGTGAGTTTAGAGTTCTATTACCTCCGTTGAAATACAAAGTGACTGAGATTACTACTCGTGGTGGACTTAGAGGAAAAGATTTTGTGTTGACGGAGTTTAATATTGACCCAAATGTGGTTTTAAGCGATACTGCCAATATAAACAAAAATAAGAAGAAATTTAGTTACAATCATAAACTAAACTTTACTTATAGGGTTGATAAAATATCGATTGATGTAATTGATCCTACTATGCCTGCAAAAGTGTTTGGTGATTCAATATTTACAGCTACTAATCTTACAAATGGTTCTAGCATACGAATTCCTTTGTATAAATCTTTGAATAACAATCCAAGTACACCTGATTTATCATTAAATCAAAAACCGCAATATAAATATGATTGTCCGATATATCAAACAACCAAAATTTATAAACTAAGAGTTTTTGCTTACGAACAATACACACATCCAGACAATTTGCCCGAAATGGCCGATTTCTGTAAAGTGCCAGCGAGCAACGCTTCTATTAGTATTGAAAACGAATTAGGTCGTTACGAACTACCTATTGGTAGCGATGGAAATCCAGAAAACTTGGAAGCTACTGAGAATAATTACTCATTTAACTCCGAAGGTGTTTTTGATTACAGATTTAAAGCAGGATTCCCCAATTTAGTAGCTCCATATAAGTTAGGCTTGGATATTGAAGTGAACTACGAAGGAAAGAAAAGCAGTTGGGATGGAAATTCTACTTTCGAAGCTATTGTAATGGGCGACATTCTTACTGGAACTGACTTTGTTACAGCGGGTCCAAACTTGATTTCATTTGTGTTGCGCGACCCTCCGGGTTCGAACAGTTATTCCTATATGGAAAAAGGGACAACTATCAGTAATTCATATAGTTTTAGTAAAAGTTATGTAGGTTCCGAAAGTTTATTGGGCACAATTAATTATGGTCAAAAAATTTCGTTAGCTTATGGAGGTTTGTTTGTTCTGAAATTAGACGAAGTAGAAATTGACAATAAAACTGGAGGTGGTGTTGAAATTGAACAATCGGCTGGCAATGGAAACGAGTTTAATGTTAGCACTACTACAACCGAGCGCCTCGAAACATCTTCGTCGTCCGATTATGTAGGACGTAGAGGTGATGTGTACGTTGGAACATCTACTAATATGTTTTTTGGTACTTCGCGACGTTTGAATCCAGATTTGGCATCCGGAGAATATGTATTGAAAGTAAAAGATGAGAAAGTGGGAAATTTAAGTGCTGAAACTAATTTCAAATACACGTATGCTCATATTACCGAAACTCTTATTCCAAATTTAAAGAAGTTACGTAACGATTTGATTGAAACAGTGCCTAGCATGACTTCTGCTGAAGCTTATGTCGCAAAATCGAGATATGTAACCGAATTAAAGCCAACGGATGAAAACTTTGCTGCAGAAAAAACCTATCGATTTATTGAGCCTTCTACTAAAACGGCAAAACAATATGAAAATGAGGTACTTAAATACAACAACAGCATTGATGGTTGGATTGCTCAACTTGCTGAAAAAGAAGATGAGAAAATTGCAGCCATGGACTCCAAGGATGAATCGGTATATACAAAATCGAATATCTCAGCCGATGCAGGTGTTGTTTCTGAAAAATCGGTAACTATCTGTGGGTCTTCAAGTAAAACCAAAACTTCATCGTTCAGCAGACAAGGTGTGTTTAAAACTGAGAATGGTTTTGCATACAACAATACAGGATTCCAGTTTGAATTTGAAACCAAACACGGTGCCGAGTCGGAAAGTGTAACTGGTAGCGGCGAAGAGTATTGTACTACTTACGGATATGTAATAGCCGATGAAAATGCTGGCGACTACTTGTCGGTTGATGTATATTCACCTGTTGTTAAATCGTACAACGTTGAAGGTGAATTGAATAGTAAAGATAAAATTAAAAAAGAGTTTGATACCTATTCGGGAGCACCACTTTTTGTTACTCGTGGAGGACGTACTTCATGTCCTTACGAACCACAAGATGTTGTAGAGTATTCAACAAAAAATAAAGGTAAAGCATTAGGAGTAGCTACTCTTCAGGTTGAAAAACCATTATTAAGAGTATCATCAAGTGCTTATGCAAACGATATACCAAGTGGCAAAGAGGCTAGCTTTAAAATTGAGCTTTCAAATTTATCCGAAAGTAATACTGCTGGTTGGTACATGCTTACTGTCGACGAAAAAACAAATGCGAAAGGGGCAATTATTACTGTTGATGGACAAACACTTGGTAATGGAAAAATGTACTACATTGTGCCAAATGAGCCTATGACTAAAGTATTGAAGCTAAAACAATCGAGCCTCGATGAGTTAGAATACCAGAACATAAAATTGTTGTTAAGTTCAACATGCGATGGAATTTCTTCAACAACTAATATCTCAGCTCAGTTTATTCCTTCGTGTTCAGATGTAACGCTCGAGATTACCAACAAGATTATAAACTCTACAACATCCGATATTTTACCAATAAAAATTAAGGATTATAATCTTGATTACAAAAACTTAGGTGGTATTTTGTTGCAATACAAAACTATTAATCAAGATGAAAATGGTTGGACAACAATTCGCAAATTTGTGAAAGATCAATCTATCGTTGCTCTTGATCAGACAAGTCAACTATTAACAAGTGCAAGTACTGATTATTTGTATTCGCTAAAAGGAAAAGATGATCAAACTTATCAGTTCAGGGCAATTACAGTTTGTAAAAACGGTACGGGTCTTGTAAATAACGAATCGGAAGTTATTACCGTAATTAAAGACATGGTAACACCTACTTCGTTGGGCAATCCTTCGCCTTCGAACGGGATATTGACTCCTGAATCGGAAGTGTCGATTACTTTCAACGAAGACATACAAAACAGTTTGCTGAATAGTAGCAATTTTAAAGTAGAAGGTGTACTTAACGGTAATGCGCTTAAACACAATGTAGGTCTTAGTTTCACTGGTGCAAACGAAGCATATACCGAACAGCAATTTAATCTGCAATCGGTGCCGGTAAGTGTCGAAGGCTGGATTAAAACCCAAACGGATAATTCAAATGCTACCTTGTTTGCCATTGGCGAAGGTACAAATCAACTGAAACTACAACTCAACGGAAACGTGCTGAAAGCAATTGCCGGAACGGAAGAGTACACCGGAAATATAAATGCCGACGAAAACTGGCAATATGTATCGCTTGGCTATAACCCAACAAGCAAAAAACTAACCGTAAATGTAACTGGTCAAATGAACAATAACGTTAAAGTTATTAATCAGACGCTTACAGGTTCGGTTGAACCAAGCGGACGATTGTCGGTTGGTAAAGGTTTCAAAGGCGAATTAACTCAATTGTCGTTATGGATAAATAGTCGCGAATTAGCCGATATGGCGGTAGATAGAAACACCTCGAAATCGGGTCGTGAAATTGGATTAATTGGATATTGGCCATTGAACGAAGGTTCGGGCACGCTGGCTGCTGATAAAGTAAACAGTCGAAGTCTGACACTTAATACAGGTTGGTATATCGACCCTAAAGGAAAAGCGGTGCAGTTAAACGGAACAAATCAGAATGTGCTTATTTCAACAGCAACTATACCTGTTACTAATAATCAGGATTATAGCGTTGAGTTTTGGTTCAAAGCCGGACAACAAACAAATACAAGCTTGTTTTCGTGCGGAAAAGGCGTCGACGATTTGGATTTGGAAAATAATTTATCGGTTGGTTTTGATGCTGCAGGTAAACTTACAGTTTATGCCAAAGGTGTTGCTCATCTTATTACGAACGATAATCTTCAGGATAATCAATGGCATCATTTTGCCATAAGCGTTTTACGCCGTGGTAATACCAATGTTTTGGTAGATGGTATTTTGAAATACCAAGTTGTTTCATCGAAATTCGGAGGATTGGAAGCAAATAAAATGAGTTTAGGAGCACGATACTACAAAACGGATAATGTAACGTATAATTATACTACCGACCAGTATTTGAATGGTATGCTCGACGAACTACGCATTTGGAAAGGCGCACTTACAGCCGAAAATATCCGTTTGGATATGAACAACAAACTAAATGGTTCCGAAACGGGCTTAATTGCTTATTATCCATTCGAAGAATACACGGTAAATGGTGCAAGCCAAACTGTTATAACCGGTTCGTTGAAAGATGCTATTGTTCCATCGGAAGGTCAACAATCGGGTGGCGTTGCTACCGGAACGGTTGCTTACACCGATTTGACTCCAGCTATTAAAGAAGCACGTGTAAAAGAAAACGTGTACTTTAACTGGACTTCGACCAATAATAAAATTGTGTTCAACATACTCGAACCTTTAAAACGAATCGAAAATTGTGTTCTCGAATTTACAATTGACAGAGCGCTCGATTTGAATGGAAACCGCATGGCCGAACCAGTAAAATGGACTGTTTTTGTGGATAATAACCGTTTGAAATGGGAATCGGACAAACAATCGCTTAAAAAAGAAGTATTAGCTCCGCTTACGTTTAAAACAAATATTGTAAACAACTCGGGCAAATACGAAAATTTTGTAATTGATGGATTGCCAACCTGGCTCTCGGTAAACAAATCGTCTGGTACTCTGAATCCATTGGAAAAATCAGAATTGACCTTTACTGTAAATAATTCGGTAAATGTAGGTTTATATGAAACACGTATTTCGCTTACCGGAAATAACGGAATTCAGGAATTATTGCCTGTTGCACTGAAAGTTACCGGAGCGCGTCCCGATTGGACGGTTAATCCTTACGACTACGAATCGTCGATGAACGTTACCGGTCAGGTAAAAATTGAAGGCGTGTATCAGGAAGATACCGAAGATATTTTGGCGGCATTCAACGGAACGAAATGCGTGGGTATTGCTCAACCGCAATTTAATAAATTGCTAAACAGCTACTTCGTATACTTGGATATATATGGCAATAGCGACGATACCGGAAAAGAACTGACATTCAGTTTGTGGGATGCCGGAACAGGTCGGATTTATCCGGGCGTAGATGTTGTAGGCGGTGCAATTCAGTTTGTATCGGGTGCAATTACCGGAAACGTGGCTTCGCCGAAAATATTCAACGCAACCGACAAAGTTGAACAACAGTTAAACGTAAAACAAGGCTGGACATGGCTATCGACTAATGTGGTTAGCACCACGCCTTCGCTTTTGGAACAAGTAAAAACCGGACTGGGAACTGATGGTTTACTTATCAAATCGAAAGCAAACGGCTATGTTGAATACGCAACAGGTGCATGGAGTGGAACGCTAAGTGCATTGAATCAAAATACGATGTACTTGTTAAAATCGACCCAAGCCAAAACGGTTAAAGTAATTGGAGCAACAGCCAAAACGGTTTCGTACCCTATTACTATCAACTCAAGCTGGAACTGGATTGGCTATATTCCTCAGTTTGTAGCTCCTGTAAAAGAAGCGTTGAGCGGGCTTACAGCCAACGAAGGCGACCAAATTAAAGGACAAATTGGTTATGCAACTTACACCGACGGCACTTGGAATGGCAGTCTCGACTATCTTGTTCCGGGATTGGGATATATGTATTATTCGACAGCAATAGCTGCAAAAAGTTTTGTTTATCCTTCGCAATACATTTCGAAAGCGAATGTAAAACAAAACGCACGTTCTGCCGAAAATATGTATTGGTCGTTCGATGGTGGTAATTATCAGTCGAGCATGACGGTTACTTCGGTAGCTAAAATCAACGACCTTGAAGTTGCTTCGACCAATGTACAAGTTGGTGTGTTTATCGACGATGTTTGTCGTGGAACCGTAGAGTTTATCTACAACAGCAATAAAAGCAGATATATAGCCTATATTTCAATTTGGGGAAATACTTCGGATTTAAACAAGAAAGTTATTTTCAAAAGCTACGATGTGGCAAATAATAAAGAATATACAGCCTCGGACAATGTGCTTGATTTTGTGCCCGACAATATTGTTGGTAATGCTGCAAATCCATACACAATTAACTTTAACACTGTCAATTCAAATCCTTCGGGTTTATTTATGGGTAAAAAAGCAATCTATCCTAACCCGGTAGTTAATACGCTGAATTTCAATTACGACCCACAAGGAATTGAACGTCTCGAAATTGTAGATTGCACTGGTCGTACGATGGTATTATCAACTGCTGTGAATAAGAACTCTATTAATGTAAGCGATTTGATACCTGGTATTTATACTTTACGTGTTAATTACATGGGTACTATTCGTTCGCATAGATTTATTAAGAAGTAATTTGTTGATTTGTTTGTAATCAAACGGGCTGTTTCATTCTTATGAAACAGCCCGTTTTTTCTGCCAACTTGTTTGTTAAACAAAATATTATCCGCAACAATAAATATTTCTTTCAAAAAATTGAATATCGTCCGAATCAGATTGTTTTTTTATTGAATTTAACCCAATTTTTATTGATTTTTCCACTCAGTTGTCGACATTCCTGTTTTGGAATATACAGCTCTTTTCATTGAGTTTACTGAACCAAATCCACAACATTGAGCCAACACTTCATTAGTATATTCAGGATTAGAATTATAAACCCTTTTTAATTCTTCAATTCGATATCCATTTACAAACGAACAAAAGTTCTGATTGTATACCTGTTTGATAATTAATGATATATATGTCCTATTAGTACCTATTGCTTTTGCTATATCGGTTATATTCAATTGATTATTCAGATAAGCTTTGTTCTGAATGAATTCTACTTCCAACTTGTTTAAAATCATTTGTTGAGCCCCAGAAGTTATGTCGGAAAGCTGAGGTTGTTCATCTACATTGGTTGATACCTCAAAAGTGGGATTTATTGGTTTCAATTTAAATCCGAGATATCCAATTATAAATAACATGACAGCAAAAACAGGCCACCATATAAAAATAGAATATTCACCCTTTGTAAGAATATATCTCCCTAAAGCGGTAGTTATAAAAGCCGGAATGCTTATCAATAAAAACGACACATTCAACCGTTTTGCATAATTATATTTACCATCCAATATATCAGAATAGAATTGTTCTGCTCTATCCTTATACTTTCTGATAAGCAAAAAGTTGCTGGTTAAAACCACAATTACCTGAATCAGATACG
>JAIFKX010000149.1 GCA_020049335.1 Paludibacter sp.
CCTACGAAGTGAGCCGCCTTTCGGCAAAGGAGCTGATGCAAATTCCGGCTATTGGTGGTAAACCCGATGTGATAAAAGCCTTGCAGTTGCTACCCGGTGTACAAACCCAAAGCGAAGGCATGAGCCTGATGATGGTGCGTGGCGGCGAGCCCGGACAAAACCAATATCTGCTCGATAATGTGCCGCTTACGTATGTGAATCATTTGGGCGGTTTGTTTTCTGTGTTTAATCCCGACATGATAAACTCCGTAGATTTCTACAAAGGAAATTTCCCCGCACGGCACGGTGGCAAACTATCGTCGATTGTTGATATTACGCAGCGCGAAGGCGATGTATCGAAACATCAGGGGTCGTTTAGTTTGGGTGTAACGGACGCTGCATTTACGTTCGAAGGTCCGCTGGCTAATCAGAAAATGAGTTATATTGTAATGCCTGAAAATGATGCTATTGTTGCCTACGGTTTTCACGATATAAATGCCAAAATAACCTGGAAACCCGACAATAAAAACAATCTGAGTCTGAATCTCTATCAGGGCGATGACTATCTGAACTATTGGACGAAGCCTTGGAAAATGGAAAACGACGAACGCAGCCATATTAATCAGCAGTGGGGCAATTGGTTGGTTTCGGGGCGTTGGAATCGTATAGTTAGCTCTAAATTATATGCCGAGAATATACTTTCGTTCAGTCGCTATCGCAATAAATCGGGGCAAAAATACAGCTATAAAGAAGATGAACAACAAAAAACTACTGAAAGCCTCAATCGTGCTTCTGTCAACGACTTTTCATTCCGTTCGGCATGGAAATATTCGTTATCGACAAATTGGAATATGGAGTTTGGGGCTCATGCCGGTTATTTGATGTACGAACCGAATTACAATTATTTGTCTACTTCCACTACACCAATTATTAGCGATTTGTTTAACTCCATCGAATCGGCAGTTTATTTGGATAATAAAATTAAACTTTCACCTAAACTTCTTTTTCAACCATCGTTTCGTATTACAAATTTCTCGAACAACGGTGAAAACTTTTTTGAACTCGAACCACGCGTCAATTTGTCGTACAAGTTAACCGATAATCACAGCCTGAATCTGAACTATATGCGTGTAAGTCAGAATTCGCATTTGGTTTTTGCTCAAACAGAGCTACTGAAACGCGAAGTGTGGCTTCCGGCTACTTCCACATTGCTACCCGAAATTTCGAATCAGTATTCAGCTTCGTGGAATGGAAGTTTTGGGAACGGAAAATACAGTGCCGAAAGCAATGTGTATTATAAAAAAATGGAACATTTGGTTACACTCAAAGAAGGTTATGAAAACATGGTAGGAATTACTGCTATAGAAAATAAAATTGAAACCGAAGGCATAGGAATTGCTTACGGAGCAGAATTTATGCTAAAGAAAAACACAGGGAAATGGACAGGCTCACTGAGTTATGGCTGGTCGTATTCCGACCGCAACTTTTCTAAGATAAATGATGGACGAGCTTACGAGTTTGACTACAACCGCCCACATAGTTTTACGCTGAGCGTAAATCGCAAACTACCCAAGAACTGGGATTTTAGTTTAGTTTGGTTGCTTCAAAGCGGCACACCCTATACGCCTGCATTGGGTAAATACTACACACTAAATCCGCAAACAGGTGAAACAGGAATTGAAATGATTTATGGCGCAAAAAACTCAGAACGTATGCAAGCTTATCACCGTCTGGATATTGGTTTTAACCACACCATTACCACCAAGCGAGGCAACAAAGCTGTTTGGACGTATTCGCTCTACAATGCTTATAACCACATTAATCCGTTTAGCTACTATTTTGATAATGATAATGATCTTGAGAACCTAACTTATTATAACAAACCTTTGAAGTTGTACAAAATGGGGCTTTTCTCCATAATTCCAAGTATTTCGTATAAAGTGTATTTCGATTACAGCAAAAAGCCTGAGAAGCCCAAAAAGGAAAAAAAGAAATATAATTGGTTGTATTATTAAAAAAATAATCGCACAAATACCTACATATAGTGATAGCATTGCAATTGTAATATAAAAGCTTTATCGTAATTTTGCAGCGTTATTAAAAAAGTTTTAAACGATGTCCGACTACAAGCAAAATATCAAGCAATTTTCAGGTGTGCTATTGCTCACCTTGTTTGTAGGCTATTTTGTTGGCATTACATTTTTTCCTCACAAACATGTTGTCGAAGGTCATCTAATCGTCCATTCGCATCCTTTTTCGTCGACCGAGCATCATTCGCATAGCGCCAATGTGCTGAATTTATTACAGCAGTTAGCTCAATTCCTTACAAAAACGCTGCTTGTTGGAATTATCATTGTTGCATTTTTAAAATTAAATCAGGCCATTTCCAGTATCTGTCGACGCTTCAATCTGATTTCAACACAAAGGCAATTTATTTTTCTTCGTCCTCCTCCATTTAGCTTTAAAGTCTCAGAAGTTAACTGATCTCTTACTTTTTACGTTTTTTTTTTGACATAGTAGTGCTTTGTCAAAAATCATTTTTAGTATTCTGATTTTATCAGGATAACTTCGCTTATATCATTAAAAATCAAAATATTATATTTATGAAACGAATAGTAACTTTATTCCTTTTGATTATTTCCATCCATACTATTGGATACGCCCAGCTTAATTATAAATATACTGATAACGAAGGTGCAGCAGGTTCGAGAGAAAAAACCACCGATGCCAATATTAGTGGTCATACCATCGACAAATTAACAAACGAACATATTGGTTTTATAACCATAATAATTAAGGGAACAACCATTGGCACGGCTACTGATGCAACTGGTCATTTTTTTCTTAAAAATCTACCTGTTGGCGATTATTCGATTGTAGCTTCGGCTGTGGGTTACAAAACTATCGAACAGAAAATAAAACTTATTAAAGGTAAAACGCTCGAAATAAACTTCGAAATGGTTGAAGATGCCATTATGCTCGATAATGTGGTGGTGAGTGCCAACCGCAACGAAACCAAACGGCGCGAAGCTTCGAACATTGTAAATGTACTTACAGGTAAACTTTTTGAAAATACGAACTCGGTATGTTTGGCGCAGGGATTGAATTTTCAGCCGGGTTTGCGTGTGGAGAATAATTGTCAGAATTGTGGTTTTCAGCAAATGCGTATCAATGGGCTGGAAGGGCCTTATTCGCAGATTTTGATTGATAGTCGACCAATTTTTAGTGCTTTAGCGGGTGTTTATGGGTTGGAGCAAATTCCCGTTAATATGATTGACCGTGTAGAAGTGGTTCGGGGTGGTGGTTCGGCGCTTTTTGGATCTAATGCCATTGCCGGAACAATAAACATTATCACCAAAGAACCATTGAATAATTCGTTGTCAATCAGCAATATGACTATGCTAATAGGTGGAGCAAAAACCGATATAAATACTTCGGTAAACGCCGCATTGGTATCCGACGATTACACATCGGGTGTAAATATTTACGGTTCAACCCGTCAGCGCGAAGCTTGGGATGCCAATGGCGATGGTTTTTCCGAAATTGGATTAATCAATTCGCGCAATGTAGGTTTCAGGTCGTATTTCAAAACCGGATTGCAAAGTAAACTGACTTTGGAATATCATAATTTAGGTGAATTCCGTCGCGGTGGAAATAAACTGGACTTACCCGCTCACAATGCCGACATTACCGAACAAACTGAGCACGACATTAATAGTGGTGGATTAAAATGGGAGTTTTTTACGCCCGATTACAAACACCGATACAATGTTTATAGTTCGGCACAAAAAACCGACCGAAACAGTTATTATGGAGCAGGACGAGACCCGAATGCTTATGGAAAAACCGATGATTTTGCATTTGTAGCAGGTATGCAATATGCCTATTCGATGAATAAATTGCTGTTTATGCCAGCCGATTTTACTATCGGAACTGAATATAGCTACAATAAGTTGGTAGATACGCAGTTGGCATACGACCGAAATATTGATCAAATGGTGAATATTAAAAGTATTTTTGCACAAAACGAATGGAAAAACAAACAATGGAGTTTGCTGTTCGGAATGAGGTTTGATAAGCATAATTTAATTGAAAAACCCATATTCAGCCCGCGTGTAAATGTGCGTTACAATCCCGCCGAATGGGTAAACTTGCGAGCGAGTTACGCTGCCGGCTTTCGTGCGCCACAGGCTTTCGACGAGGATTTGCATATTACGGCTGTTGGGGGCGAAGTACAATTAATTGTAAAAGACCCGACTATTGAGCTTCGTCCCGAACATTCGGACAGTTACAGCATTTCGGCCGATTTTTACAAACAATTCGGTAAAGTGCAAACCAATTTGTTAATCGAAGGTTTTTATACCGATATAACTGATGTTTTTTATTTGGACGAAACTGGTGTTGATGCTGCTGGAAATACCTTACTTACTCGAAAAAATGGTTCGGGAGCTGTGGTAAAAGGTATTAACTTGGAAGCTAAAATTATACCATCGGCAAAAATGAATTTTCAAGGCGGTTTTACCTTGCAACAAAGCTTGTACAAAAAGGCGCAAACATGGAGCGAAAACCCCAACTTAGCAGCTACTCGTCAGATGTTTCGTTCGCCCAACAATTACGGTTACCTTACCTATTCGTATTTGCCGGTTAAAGCACTCACGCTATCGCTCAACGGAACTTACACAGGCAGCATGTATGTACAGCATTATGGAGTGGATGTAACCGATGATGTTGAAATTTGGACACCCAGATTTTTCGATTTAAGCTGTAAATTTTCATACGATTTTAGGCTAAATTCAAGCACTAAACTTCAATTCTACGCTGGTATTCAGAATATTTTCAATAGTTTTCAAACCGATTTTGATAAAGGCGAAACACGCGATGCGGGCTTTATATACGGACCATCGTTGCCAAGCTCGTATTTTGTGGGGCTGAAGTTTAATTTGTAAAAAGTATTAAACACTATTAGGGTTGCTCAAGGATGTTTTTATGAGATAAGGATTGTGCCGTGATGCGTGAGGGATAAGAGCGGCGTGCCGTCGTATTTCGGCTGTACAAGAGCCCCGATAAAAATCGGGATAAACTCCAAGCCCGACCCGTAGGAGCACGCCCAAAATATTTTGAAAAAAAAAGGATTGCTCAACAAATAGATTAATTTTGTACCTTTGCAGCTCGCAAAAAAATATTTTCAGCTTGCAGCTATTGTGAAAGAAAAAAATTACATCTACAGCTCGTTTCTATTTGTACTTCTTATCGCTCTACTATTTGGTTCGTTATCGTTTATCGACTACGATACCCGTTTTTTATCGTTTCAGTTAAAACCGATAAATATGTTTTCGGATATAACTGAAGAAGAGGCTATTACAGAAGAACTAGAGTCTAAAATAGAAGCGCCCGAAGTTATTTCCGATACAATTGTTAGTCCAGAAATACCAGATTCAGTTCCTAAAGGATTGATTCCTATTCAGAATTTTACGGAACAAAAATTTCCACTCGATGCCATTTTCAACAAATTACAACGTACTAAAAGCGGCCGTGATAAAGTGCGTGTAGCGTGGTTTGGCGATTCGTTTACCGATGCCGATTTGGTGGTTTGCGACCTGCGCGATACTTTACAATCCGTTTTTGGGGGCAACGGTGTGGGCTTCGTACCCATTACCCACGAGGCAGCGGGCTATCGCCGATCGGTGGAACTTACTTATAATGGATGGATTACAAATTCGGTTGTAAATCGTAAAGGCAGTAATAATTTTGGTATCAATGGTTTTAACTATCTTCCCGACTCTGCTAATTATGTTCGTTTTAAATCGAGCTATAAATACAAACACACGCGTAAATTTGATATTTTTCGTTTGTTTTATGCTTCGCAAAATGCTTCTGAAGCACGATTATCGCTCAACGATACGGTAAAACAGCGACTTACACTTACACCAACTTCGTTGCCCGAAATGGTTAGCGTAGGACACTCAGATATTCGAAAAGTGAAACTGAACTTTCAAATTCAATCGGGAGTTACAATTTTTGGAGCTTCGCTCGAAGATAGCACAGGACTATACATTGACAATTTTTCGATTAAAGGAAATTCGGGAGTTAGCCTACTGGCTATTCCAAAAAAGAATTTAATGAAATTTGACAGCCTACTGAATTATGATTTGATAGTTTTGCAATTTGGGCTGAATGCTATGACGCCAGAATCGCGAAAATATACTTCGTATATGCAAAACATGGAGCGATTGGTGAATAAATTTAAAGTTGCTTTCCCCGATACACCTATTTTGATGCTTTCGGTTTCGGATAGAAGCGAGCGTCGGCAAGGCGAATTTACAACTATGAAAGCGGTGAAAAGTTTGGTTTGGGCTCAAGAACAATTTGCGGCAAACAATAAATTACTTTTCTGGAATCTGTACAAAGCAATGGGCGGGGAAAATTCGATGGCAAATTTTGTACACTCCAACCCGCCACTTGCCGGCAAAGATTATACGCATTTAAACTTCGATGGAGGCAAAATTATTGGTCTTTCGCTTGCTCGAAGCATAATATTCGAAGCTGATAAGTTTGCAGAAAGGAGGCGAAATCTTGTTTCGAATTAATTTTATCTTGATTTTCAACTTTACGATTATTGTATCCAGTTATTCGCAAGAACCTGATTTTAAACAATATTTTTCCAAGTATACTACTGAAAATGATAGCATTATAAATAGCAAAAGCCTATCGAGTTTTTTCGCAAAACTCAAATCAGTAGAAACTTCGGATTCGCTACAAACTATAAATATTCTGCATATTGGCGATTCACACATTCAGGCTGATATTTTGACGCGTGAAATTCGCAATTCTCTTCAAAATAGGTTTGGAAATGCTGGACGTGGATTGGTTTTCCCATTTCGTATCACCCGCTCAAACGAATCTTTTGATTTTCATTCGTCGACAAACTCTTCATGGAAATGGGAAACAGTAAGAAATCGAAAACGAAACTTTGAACCCGGCATTGCTGGAGCAAGCATGCAATGTAACGACGATATTTTTACTTTCGAAATGAAATTAACGAATCGTGATTCTTTAGATAATTCGTTTCGAAAAGTGAAATTGATTTGCCGCAACGATTCTAACGGTTTGCTGGCTTTTGTTACGGATAAAAACGATTTAAGTCGCCAGTTAATTGCTTTTAGTGGAGATACCATTTACGAAACTAAACTCAACAATTTGACAGATAGGATTGAAATACAATCAGTTGGCAATGTATTAATTGATGGTTTAGTACTCGAAAACGAAAAAAAAGGCATTCAATATCACGTAGTTGGAATTAATGGTGCACATTATGCCGATTATAATAAGTCAAAAACTTTTTTTGCTGAAATGCCTTTTTTGCAACCCGATTTAATTCTAATTTCGCTTGGCACCAACGAAGGTGTGAATGCGGGAGTAAGCTCACAAGTAGTTGTAAATGAAACAGACAAAATGATTCAAAACATTCGTTTAGAAAGCATTGATGCGCCCATTGTTATCATTACGCCTTTTGATAATTTTTATCATCGAAAAAAAAATAATCGCTACTTGTCGGTAGTTCGAAATGGACTACTTACAGCTGCCGAAAAAAACAATATCGCTTGCATGGATATGTACGGCATTAGCGGCGGATTTGGTTCGGTTGCCGCATGGCGTCGCCAGAAACTTATCACTTCTGATGGTATTCATTATACAATTTCAGGATACAAATTACAAGGTAAAATGATTTATAACACATTGATAAATAGCTATTCTAACTATGCTTCCCGTTGATATCGACAAACTACTAAATGAACTTTTGTACCAACCAAAAGCGCCGATAATCTTTAGCAGCGCCATATTTTTGTACTTGTTTGTAGGATTTTTTGCCATCTACTTATTGATTTTAAAAAAACAAAAACTTCGAATTTTATTTTTGACAATATTTTCAGTTTATTTTTACTACAAATCGAGTGGGTGGTATTTTTTGTTATTGCTATTACTTACTTTTTCTGATTTTAATTTGGCAAGGTGGATGGGTAAAACTGATCAAAAATCAGTTCGTATATTCCTATTAATAAGCAGCTTGACATTAAACTTAGGACTCTTAGCCTATTTTAAATATACCAACTTTATATTTGCCAGCTTTTACGAGTTAATAAATAAACCCTTCGACCCGTTTGCCATTTTCCTACCAGTTGGTATTTCATTTTTCACATTTCAAAGCCTAAGTTATACCATCGATGTATATCGTCGGAATATTTTGCCGCTAAAAAACATTACCGAATACGCATTTTACCTCACTTTTTTCCCACAAATGGTGGCTGGACCAATTGTGCGAGCAGCCGATTTTATTCCGCAGATTTTTAAAACTCCTTTTCTAAATAAACAAGATTTTGGAAAGGCTATATTTTTGATTTCAAGTGGATTATTTAAAAAGGCTGTTATTTCGGACTATATCAGTCTGAACTTTGTCGACCGCATATTCGATGCTCCGGCACTCTATACCGGATTCGAAAACCTGATGGGCGTTTATGGATATGCCTTGCAAATTTATTGCGATTTTTCGGGTTATTCGGATATGGCTATAGGCATTGCGTTGTTGCTTGGTTATAAGCTAAATATCAATTTCGACTCGCCCTATCAGTCGGCAAGTATTACCGAATTTTGGCGACGTTGGCATATTTCGTTGTCGACATGGTTGCGCGATTATTTGTACATTTCGTTGGGTGGAAACCGCAAAGGAAAAATTCGAACATACATTAATTTACTAATAACCATGCTTTTGGGTGGTTTGTGGCATGGCGCTGCATTGCGTTTTATTGTTTGGGGAGCCTTGCATGGTGTAATGCTGGCTATCGAAAAACTTATGAAATCAATTATTACTATTCCACAGAATAAAATCACAAAAATCGTGGGAATTGTACTTACTTTCCATTTTGTGTGCTTTTCATGGATATTTTTCCGTGCTGCCGACATGCAAACAGTCGGAGCTGTGTTGACACAAATTTTCACAGCTTTTCATCCCGAAATTATTGGGGAGTATATAGTTGGTTATCCATTAGTTAGCTTATTAATGTTGACGGGATTTGTGATGCATTTTACATCTCGTAATACCGAACAAAAAGTAGAGAATTTAGTAATTCGTTCGCCATTTATTTTAAAATTAGTATATTTGTCGCTTATAATATTTTTAGTGATTCAAATTAAATCATCGGAAATACAGCCGTTTATCTATTTTCAGTTTTAATTTTTTCAACCACTAAAGGACACAAAAGAAACACAAAAGAATTACTACATAATAACAACTGAATAACAACCAAATAACTACATAATAACAACTTAATAACTACATAATAACAACCAAATAACTACATAATAACAACCAAATAACTACATAATAACAACCAAATAACTACATAATAACAATTAAATAACAATAAAAAAAGAGAATGAAAAAAGCAATTATTACAACCGTAAAAGGAGTTATGACAGTGGAGTTTTACGAAAAAGATGCTCCCTTAGCAGTTAACAATTTTATCACATTAGCCGAAAAGGGCTTTTACAATGGATTAACTTTTCATCGTGTAATTCCTGATTTTGTGATTCAGGGTGGCTGTCCTAACGGAACTGGCGCTGGTGGCCCGGGTTATACCATTAAATGTGAACTCGATGGCGAAAATCAATACCACGACCGTGGCGTGCTTTCCATGGCACATGCCGGACGAAATACAGGTGGTTCGCAGTTTTTTATCTGCCACAGTCGCCGCAATACTGCTCATCTCGACCGCAATCATACTTGCTTTGGCAAAGTGGTTGAAAGCGTCGATGTTATCGACGACATTCGTGCTGGCGATAAAATTGAAAAAATTGAGATTATAGAAGCATAAGTTCGAGTAGAGAATTACGAATTTTGAATTACGAATTTTCAAACAGATATTATTAAATTATAAACTCAAATTTGAAAGAATTTTTATGAAAAAACTAATTTTTGCATTATTCGTATTTGCTGCCACGGCCTTGCAGGCTCAAACCAATCTTCAAGTTCATTACGATTTTGGTAAAGATCGTAGTTATCTAACATCAACACTCGAAATGTTTAAACCTGATAAATGGGGTAATACTTTCTTTTTTGTAGATATGGATTTTAACTATGGAAGCGATAATCATCCAGCATTAGCCTATATGGAAATTGCTCGCTGTTTGAAATTCTGGAATGGTCCGTTTAGCGCCCACGTGGAGTATAATGGCGGTTTATTGACTGATAATGGAGCTGGATTTCCAATAAACAATGCCTATTTAGTAGGAGTTGATTGGGGTTGGAATAATGCGGATTTTAGTAAAACGTTAAACTTAAAAGTGCTTTACAAGAATATACAAGGCAAACAAAATTCAGCCCAACTGACGGGCGTTTGGGGAATTAATTTTTTAAAAGGCAAAATGAGTTTTACCGGTTTTGCTGATTTATGGTGGGAGAAAAATACCTATACTTTTGATGGCGTTACACATCCCGTTTTTATTTCAGAACCACAACTTTGGTATAATATAAGCCAAAACCTTTCGGTTGGTAGCGAAGTAGAATTAGGATATAATTTTGCTCCAGTTGAGGGCTTTAAGGTTTGTCCAACTTTAGGTGCAAAATGGAATTTTTAAAATTATAGCCAGATTGTTAAGGGTATTTATTATACAGAGATATATTTAAAATTGTAAATTCAACACTACCAAGGTATGCGTCAAATTATTCTTGCTGATAATCAAAATATTACTTCTTTCGGAATTCGTTATCTGCTTTCGCAGGCGGGTTTCGATAATGAAGTTTTGGATGCTCACGACAAACGAAATTTACTCGATTTGTTACAGGCAGATAGCGATGTGTTGGTAGTGTTGGATTATACGCTTTTCGATTTTGAAACGGTAAACGAGCTAATTGTGCTTAATACCCGATTCGAAAAAACGGATTGGATATTATTTTCAGACGAGCTAAATGATGATTTTTGGGTGAATTTGCTTTACAATACCAATTCGTTTGGTGTGGTGCTTAAAAATAATTCGACCGACGAAATTCAAACTGCCATACGCGAAGCTTTGAAAGGTCGTAGGTATATTTGCAATTATGTAAGTAATATTTTGCTCGATATTTCGAAACGAAATGGTGAAAATAAGCGCAACGAAAACAAACTTACAATTACCGAACAGGAAATTCTACGCGAAATAGCATTGGGTAAAACCACCAAGGAAATTGCTAATCAGCGTTTTGTGAGTTCGCATACCATTATGACGCATCGTAAAAATATTTTTCGAAAAATAAACGTCAATAACATTCACGAAGCCACAAAATACGCTATGCGTGCCGGCATAGTGGATATGGCAGAATACTATATTTAGTTTATAGTGAATAGTTTACAGTTTATAGTCAATAATTTATTTGATTTTTAATTCATAATTCATAATTCGTAATTAATTCATGAATATTGCTTCTTTACTTTCGGGAGGTGTGGATAGTTCGGTGGTGGTGCATCTGCTGAAAGAGGCGGGTTATACCCCAACGCTGTTTTACATAAAAATTGGTATGGACGACGATGAGTTGTTGCATTGTACTTCGGAAGAAGATATTGAAATGGCAACGCTTATTGCGCACCGCTATGGCTGTAAGCTCGAAGTAATTGATTTACACAAGGATTATTGGGATAATGTGGTGGATTATACCATTCGCAAAGTGCGCCAAGGACTAACGCCAAATCCTGATGTAATGTGCAACAAACTGATAAAATTTGGTGTGTTTGAACAGCGGGTAGGAAAGGAATTTGACAAAACGGCTACGGGACATTACGCTACTACTTTCGAACGCGATGGCAAAACCTATCTCGGCACAGCCAAAGACCCTGTGAAAGACCAGACCGATTTTCTAGCGCAAATAAATCATTTACAAGTATCTAAGCTTATGTTTCCCATCGGACACTTAATAAAAAGCGAAGTACGCGATATTGCCCGTTTGGCAAATCTGCCAAGTGCAAAACGTCAAGATAGTCAAGGTATTTGTTTTTTGGGAAAAGTAAACTATAATGATTTTATTCGTAGGTATTTAGGCGAAAAGGAAGGACCAATTGTTGAACTCGAAACAGGAAAAATTCTTGGTCGGCACAAAGGATATTGGTTTCACACCGTTGGGCAGCGCAAAGGATTAGGACTTTCGGGTGGGCCGTGGTATGTTATTCGTAAAGATGTAGATGCAAATATTGTATGGGCTTCGAAAGGTTTTGATACCGAAACGCAATACGGTCGTGAGTTTTCGATGCGCGATTTTCATTTTATTACCGAAAATCCGTGGGAAAATAC
The DNA here is from genome assembly GCA_020049335.1 of Paludibacter sp. Taxonomy (GTDB): domain Bacteria; phylum Bacteroidota; class Bacteroidia; order Bacteroidales; family Paludibacteraceae; genus Paludibacter. The sequence continues at coordinate 12,295 of JAIFKX010000149.1, forward strand.
CGAACACGACATAGCTTTTAAAATTCGACACACACCCGATTTTTCAAAAGGAAAAATTATAAAAACACCCGAAGGATACCGCATTTTCTCCAGCGAAAAGCTACAGGGAATTGCTCCCGGACAATTTGGCGTAGTGTACGATGCTGATGCTAAGTACTGTATTGGAAGTGGGGAAATTCGTTGAAATTATTTTTATAAATCAGAAATATAATTTCAAAACATTAGCTATCTTTGTTTCGTTATAATAAAAAATTACCACTATGACTGTTACAGCCTTTATTAATGTAGAAACTCCCGCAGGGCGTAAAATTGTACGCGATTTGGAGAAACATCGTAAACTGGTGAAAATAGAATATCCTCAAGTTGATCCATTTGACGGGGAAAAAACTTATACCGTAGATGAGGTTTTCGAAGAATGTTATGATATTCTCAGTGACCATTATGGTGTAGATGTTCGAAAACTATGAACATCTACGAAATTGTCATTTCAGTACAAGCTCGTAAAGATTTGTTAAGCTTGGCTGCTGCAATAAGCATTGATTATAGTTCACCTTTAACGTCAAAAAAATATATTGATGGAGTTCGTAATTCTATTAATAGCTTAAAACATGGCGCCGAATCATATTCCATTCAAACCAGTATTTTTTATCGTCAATATGGTTTTAATGTACGTAAAATTTCTTTCAAAAAAATGTCAATTGTTTATTTGATTGTTAATCAATACGTTTATATTAAGGCTATTATACCTACATCTTCAATAAACGACTAAATACCCCCTTACTTTTAATTGCTAATTTACAAGGTAGATGCCTTGGTGGCCAACGAAACGAAGCGAAAAATACTTTTTTTTTAATTTTTCATTCTTTTTGCCCTACTTATTCTAAACAATTCATAATTTTAAATTGTTAAAACAATTAATATCTATAAAAAAAATAAATTTGAAATTTATGAAAACTCTTTACATTTCTTTAGTTGGATTACTAATTGCTGTGTTTTCAATTAGTAGTCAATCTTTAAATTCGAATAATCAACAAAAAAGATTCAATTACGAAAAAAATGAAATTAACAACTCATTAAATTCAAATTTAAAACATAAAACAATCAAAATCAACAATATTAGAAATGAAAATGCGTTTTCAAAAAATAGCAATTCTAATTATGATTTGAAATTTAATACAAATAATATAGTGTTGAAGCAACTTAAATCGAAAAACTTAAACAACAGAAAAAAAACTTCAACGCAAACCAAAGTAACTAATTTTTTATATGATAGCGTTGTTGTTAAAGATGGAAATGGTTTAAAAACGAAAAAAGAAGTTTATAGTTACGATAGTAATGGAAATACAACGCTTTTTATAGGCTATAATTGGGATGATATTAACGAAAGCTGGTTAGCAGATTACAAAGAAGAGGCTATATACAATAATGATGGTCAATATACATTTTATTCAAGCTCAAGTTGGGATAGTAACAATAATACTTGGTTAGGAGAATCCAAAGAAGAAGTTACATACAATAGCAACGGAAAGCGAACACTTTTTGTAAGCTATAATTGGAGTACTATTACTAATAGTTGGACAGGAAACGCCAAAGAAGTATTCACTTATGATAGCAGTGGCGAGATAACACTTCAAGCACAGTATTTTTGGGAGTCGACTACTAGTAGTTGGATAGCAAGATACAAAGAAGAAACTACCTACGATTTAAATGGAAATACTTTACTTTATGTAAATTACGATGGAAATGAAACCGATAATAGTTGGGTAGGAAGAGATAAAACTGAATTTACTTACGATAGCAATGGTAATAGGACACTTTATTTATTGTCTAAATGGGACGTTACCAACAGTAGTTGGGTAGGCAACTACAAAGCCGAGACAAGCTATGATAGTAATGAAAATGACATACTTTCTTTGATTTACAATTGGGATTTTTTAACCAATGCTTGGGTAAAAGCATCCAAAACAGAACTCACATTCGACAGCTCAAACAATGACCTAATCTATATAAATTACAATTGGGATGATATTGAAAATAGTTGGATAGAAGCCTCCAAGGATCGACTTACAATCAACAGCACGGGAAATATGACACACCATTTAGAATATGAATGGGATATTGACAACAGTATTTGGATTGAAAAAAACAAAGAAGAATACGCTTACGACAGCAATGAAAATATCACACTTTCTGTTTACTACGAATGGGATATTGCGAGCAATAGTTGGAAAGGCAACTACAAAGAAGAATACACATATAACAGCGATGGAGATTATACATTTTATGCTAATTATGATTGGGATGATATCAACAATGTTTGGGTAGGAAATTCTAAAAATTTACAAACCTACGATAGCAATGGAAATAGCACAGCTTCAATAGACTATTACTGGGATTACTCTAGCAATAGTTGGGTTGGAGACTCCAAAGAAGAAACTAGCTTCAATGTTAATGGTGATAAAACACTTATTACAAGTTATACTTGGGATGTAAATATTGGTAATTGGACGGGAAAATCCAAAGAAGAGTATACTTACGATAATAAGGGAAAAATAGCTTTAAAATCCAATTATACTTATGAGTCCGACTGGGAATTATTAGAAACTAGTACATATTATTATTCGCAGAATATTTCGACAACCCTTTCGTTGCCACTAAAAAACATTCAGCTTTACCCAAATCCAGTGAAAAATGAACTTCAGATTAGCGGCTTAACAGAACTTTCGAAATTTGAATTAATAGATTTGAGTGGTAAATTGATGTTGAATAAGAATATAAAAAACAACGAAATAATATCTCTAAGCACATTATCTAATGGAGTTTATATTGTAAAATTGCAAACAAGCGAAGGCAATAAAGTGATTAAACTAATAAAAGAATAAATTTTGTAGTTTAAAAAAATGGCAGATTCGAAGTCGTTTTCAGCGCGCGTTAAGTAGCAAAATCATTTTTAGTAAAAAAAATCAATTTAACCACGCAGACTCTCAACCCAACGCTTTTTTAAACACTTCCAGCACACGATTTCGGGCAAAAGCATGTTCGACAATTGGTGCTGGATACGTAAGTTGGTCGATTTCGGGTACCCAACGACGAATATATTTCAGGTTGCTATCGAATTTCTTCACTTGCTCGGTGGGGTTAAAAACACGAAAGTAGGGTGCAGCATCGCATCCACACCCTGCTGCCCACTGCCAGTTGCCGTTATTGGCCGAAAGGTCGTAATCGAGCAGTTTTTGTGCAAAATAGGCTTCGCCCCAACGCCAATCAACGAGTAAATGCTTTACCAAAAACGAAGCAACAACCATACGCACACGGTTATGCATCAAGCCTGTAGCATTTAATTCTCGCATACCAGCATCCACAAGCGGATAGCCTGTTTTTCCTTCGCACCATTTTGCAAATTCTGTTTCATTATTTCGCCATTTAATTTCATCGTATTTGTGCTTAAACGATTGCCGAACAACAGCAGGAAAATGGTATAAAATCATCATAAAAAACTCCCGCCAGATAAGTTCGTTCAGGAATTGTTCGTTGGTTTTGAGTGCCAATTGTACCATTTTACGAACACTCACCGTACCAAAACGAAGATGTACACTAAGATGCGAAGTTCCATTTTCAACGGCAGGAAAGTTTCGCGTTTCGGGGTAATTAATCAACACATCGGTCGATAAGTCAGGCGAGTTCCAGCTTACGCCCGTTGCTTCGAAGCCAATATTAGCAAGCGAAGGTATTGAGAAAGAATTACTTTTGTAAAAATTGTCGAGTAGAGTTTCCGAATTATAAGTGTTTATCGGATTTTCGCTCAAGTGCGATTTCCATTTATTGGAATAAGGTGTAAAAATCGTATAAGGTTTGCCATCCGGCTTGAGAACATCGTTTTTAGCAAAAACTACCTGGTCTTTAAAACTATAAAAAGCAACACTTTTTGTTGCTACAATTTTCATTATTTCGTTGTCTCGAGCAATGGCCTGTGGCTCATAATCTTCGTTGCAAAATAGCTGTGTTACATCGTATTGTTCACATAATTCAGGAAGAATTTCATGCGGACGACCATATTTAACGAACAAACCTGAACCGTATTTTTGTAGTTCGGTGTGTAAAAAAGATAATCGCTGATGAATTAATTCCACCCGTTTATCCTGCTTTTCAGGCAATTGTTGTAAAATATCAGTATCGAAAATAAAAACCGGAAGTACTGGCAATCTGCCGAAACGAAGGTCGCGGCGGAACCAAAAAAGGGCTGTGTGCATTTTTATAAAAACAATGGAGGTGAAAATCACATTTTACTGTATAATAAACAGTATACACTAACTCAAAGTTTAAATGTTTTTATAAATAAATTTATAACTGTCCGATTTTCCGTTTTTGTATTTTAAACTCAGAATATAAACCCCTTTTGGCTTATCTCTCATATTGATTCTAAT
>JAIFKX010000057.1 GCA_020049335.1 Paludibacter sp.
CGGCATACTCTATTTCGCCAAGTTTGGTGATTTTTGTTATCAATGGGGCATGCCCCATTGTGCCAGCATGCCCCATTGTCAAAACCTCCTTTACGGTTACGAACGAACGGTTTTGTTGACGAATAAAATTGGAAATGGAACTTTCCGAAACAGAGTTGATTAATTCAGTTATCATGGCGTTTAGCTTTTCAGCTTCAGCCATTGGTCAGATAAGATTTTGAAGTTCAGCTTTATAGATGCAAAAAGCGTGAACTAAATCCTTATCCACACCCCAAGGCCCTAGGAAAGCCCACGTAAGATGATAAGTCAAGAGCCCACGCCGTTCGGCATGAGCATTTGCTTATTCAATCTTACGTTCGCTTTGTTAGAAATTTCCTAGGTTTCTGGGGTGTGCGAACAATAGCTAAATGCTATTTAATTAATATGTTATGCAACGGGGCATGCCCATTGTCAGAAAATGTTTTATTCGATAATTATTTGACACGCCAAGTACGACGTCTGTGCGGTTATTAAAGCGCAAATATACACAAAATTCTTGCTTTAAAAGGTTTTTGAGGTGTTTAATTTTTAAAATTTATTGTGGATTTATTGGTAAATAGAGCCTGTTTTGTGATTTTAAAATCCTTTTTCCGAAAACTTCAGGTCTTTTTCCGAAAACTTCAAGTCTTTTGGTTCAAAACTTCAAGTCTTTTTCTAAAAACTTCAAGTCTTTTTTGTGGGTTTAGGCATAAAAAAACACCTGTGAATGACAGGTGTTTTTTTACTAATCCGATTTTTATTGAGGGCTATCGGAAAGCCGCTGTGCTCAATACTTATTTATAGGATTTAAAATTATTAATGCCTACATATTCATATTTGCATCTTTTTTTTATTTCAAACCTCTGCTTTTAAGTAGTGCATCTGGGTTGGGATCTTTTCCACGGAAAGTGCGGTAGAGTACCATTGGATCTTCTGAATCGCCTTTTTCCAAAATATTTTTGCGGAAAGCGGTGGCGCGCTCTTGATTGTAGATGTCGCCTGTTTCAACAAACGATTGATAAGCGTCGGCATCCAATACTTCAGCCCATGTATAACTGTAATAACCAGCCGAATAACCTCCACCCATCACATGGTTGAAGTATGTGCTGCGGTAACGTACAATAATTTCGGGTATCATTCCAATGCGGTCTAATGACGCTTTTTCGAATGCATTTACATCAAAATCGGCAGTGTCTTTACGGCTGTGGTAATCCATGTCGAGTAAGGCTGCCGAAAACCTTGATTGAAGGTGCCTGCTTTCTGTATTTTTTCGATTAACGCATCAGGAATTACTTCGCCTGTTTTGAAATGTTTGGCATAAGTTTTCATTACTTGTGGCTCGAAACACCAATTTTCCATAATCTGCGAAGGCAATTCTACAAAGTCGCGCGATACGCTAGTTCCCGACTGTCCGGGGTAGGTACATTGACTTAACAAGCCGTGTAGCGCATGTCCAAATTCGTGAAACAAAGTTTCCACTTCGTCCATGTTGAGCAGAGACGGTTTGTCGGCAGTGGGTTTTGTAAAATTGCCGGTATTGGCAATAATCGGACGAACGTTTTTGCCATCTTTTTTGTATTGTGGCGTAATGTTTTCCATCCAAGCACCTCCACGTTTGCTGGCGCGCGGAAAATAATCGGTGTAGAGCACTCCAATAAGCGATCCATCGGCGTTGGTAACTTCGAACACTTCCACATCGGGGTGGTAAATTGGCATGTTATCTAATTTCTTAAATTGCAAGCCCCAAAGTTTGGTGGCTAAATCGAATACGCCTTTGCGCACATTTTCAAGTTTGAAGTAGGGGCGAAGCTCTTCTTCGTTTAGGTCAAATTTTTTCTGACGTAGTTTTTCGGAATAATACCACCAGTCCCAGGCTTCGAGTTTTTCGCCTTTACCTTCGGCATCCATAAGCTTTTGTAATTCAGCAGCTTCTTCTTTGGCGCGCGCCACAGCTGGCGTCCACACGGTTGCCAAAAAGTCGTAAACGGTTTTGGTAGTTTTGGCCATGGTATTGTCCAAAATGAAATCAGCTGGCGATTCGAAACCTAACAATTGTGCTTTCTGAATACGTAATTTAATGATTTTATTGATAACGGCTTTGTTGTCGTTGGCATTGTTGTGGTTGGCGCGGGTGGTGTAAGCCATTAAAAGTTCTTTGCGTAATTCGCGATTCTCGCTATACTGGAGCACCGGAATAAAGCTTGCTTTTTGCGTAGAAAATACCCATTTGCCTTCCATTTTAGCTTCTTTGGCTGCTTCGGCAGCTGCCTGACGAACGCCTTCGGGCAATCCGGCAAGGTTGGCTTCTTTATCAACCACTTTTGTATAAGCGTTTGTTTCGGCTAATACATTCTGTCCAAAAGCCAATTCGGCTAAGCCGAGCTCTTTGTTGATAGCACGCAATTTTTCTTTTTGATCGGGTGCAAGAGCTGCACCACTGCGAATGAAGTTTTTGTAATAATCTTCCAACAAACGTTTTTGTTCCGCTGTTAAGCCTAAAGTCGAACGATTGTCGTAGAGTTTTTTCACTCTACCAAATAATTTTTCGTTTAAAAAAAGATTGTCGTTGTGTTCCGTTAGTTTTGGTGAAACTTCGGTGGCAATTTTTTCCATCTCTTCGTTGCTATTCGACGAATAAAGATTGAAAAATACGGAAGAAACTTTGTTGAGCAATTCGCCACCATAATCGAGTGCTTCGATGGTATTGGCAAAAGTTGGTTCATCTTTGCTATCAGCCACGGCATCTATTTCGGCTTGATGCTGTTTGATACCTTCCTCAAAGGCAGGCATATAATGCTCTGATTTTATTTTGTCGAATGGCGGTGCGCCGTATTCGTTTTCGTAAGCTGCAAAAAATGGATTATCATTTTTTGCACATCCAGCAAGGATTAATACAGCCATAATAATGTACGTTAGTTTTTTCATGTTGATAAATACGTTTAATTTGTAAAATAATCTGATTTTTTGAGGGCAAAGATATTGATTTTTTATAAATATGCAATAAGTGCACATTTTTAGGCTTTTAATTTTTAACCTCACCCTAAATCCATCTCCTTGATGAGAGGGACTTTGCCGACAGCAACTTTGAAGTATTTTTGCAATAATTAGCTGAACGAAATTTTATAAATATTTGTTTTAAAGGACATTAAATCAATGCGTAATATTCTATATTATAGTTGCGCTGTCCCCATCGCCTCAAGGAGAGGGGTTAGGGGTGAGGTAAAAAAAACATTTATAGATTACGCTTTTATCCCTTTTTGACTGTTGTAAATAAGCCAAATTCCCCAAACAACAAACGGTATACTGAGAATTTGTCCCATATTGAGCAACATACCCGATTCGAATGCTTCTTGATTGAGTTTTATAAATTCTAACAAGATGCGTGAGCCAAATGTTATAATTAAGAAAACACCTAAAATCAATCCCGTTTGCTTGTAAGCTTCTTTTTTCCAATACATCCACCAAGCCACAGCAAAAGCTACTAAACAATAAATCATTTCGTAAATTTGAGTAGGATGCATGGGGAGTGTTTGTCCGTCGCGGATAAAAATAAAACCCCAAGGTAAATCGGTAACGCTTCCGTAGATTTCGGAATTCATCAGATTGCCTAAACGAATGGATGCTGCTGTGAGTGCCGCTCCAATTACTAAGCGGTCTAAACCCCAAACAAATCCTTTGTGCGATACATTTTTGTTGAAAAGATAGAGGGCAATTGCAATTCCGATAGCACCACCATGACTTGCCAAGCCGCCATGCCAAATATATAACAGTTCCCACGGATGAGTGATGTAGTAATTTCCGTAAGTAAATGTCATGCCCAGAAATGTAACTGGTTCGGCTAATGGTTTCCATTCGTAGAAAAAGCAATGACCTAACCGAGCACCCAATATGGTGCCAATAACGGTGTACATAAACAACTTATCTATCCATGCTTCGGGTAGTTTTTCGTGTTTGTATAGTTTTTGCACCACAAACAAGGCTAGCCATATACCTATTGCCCAAAGCAATCCATACCAACGAACATGTAATGGACCTAAGCTGAAAAGCTCTGGATTAACATTCCAAACGATTGAATTTATATTCATAAAATCTGCCCCCAATCCGTCATCTGACGGAGAGTAAAAGTTAGTATTGTTTATTAAATCTTCATCATCACATCATCATATCACCACATCATCACATCAATTAGCTCCGTGGCAATTTTTGTATTTTTTTCCGCTACCACAGGGACATTCTTCGTTTCGACCAATTTTTTTATCAGCAATAATTGGTTGTGTTTTTTGCACTTCACGGGTATCTTGCTTTGTAGGGTCTTGTGCAGCTGACGTACGACTGCCCACCTCGTCTTTTTGAGTGCGTAAACGGCTCAAATCCAATCGCTGAATGGGACGGGCTTCGCGCACTTGCTCGGGTTCACGCACAGGTATTTGTCCACGCATGAGTATCGAAAGTACTTTGCGGTTCATGGTGTCAATCATTTCTTTGAACAAACCAAAGGACTCCAATTTGTATATCAATAGCGGGTCTTTTTGCTCGTAGCTGGCATTTTGTACCGACTGACGCAATTCGTCCAACTGACGAAGATGCTCTTTCCACTCATCGTCGATAACATATAGCAGGGTTTGTTTTTCGAATGCGTGAACAACCTCTTTTGCTTCGTTTTTGTAAGCCGTTTCTAAATGCGCTGTTACATTAAATACACGTTTACCATCGGTTACTGGTACCAATATATTTTCGTATTGCTTGCCGCGTTCGTTGTATACATCTTTAATAACAGGATATGCAATGGCAGCTAATTTGTCCATTTTGCGTTTAAAAGTTGCCAATGCAGCTTCGCCAACCAAATGTACCAACTCGCCCGAACGGGTGGAGGAGAACACGGTTTCGTCGAAAGGCACTTCCATTGCGTAAGTTTTAATTAGCTCTTCTTGAAGTAATTGGTAGTCGTTGCTATTTTTTGTCGATTCAACTATGGCTTCGGCAGCATCGTAAATCATATTGGTAATGTCTACGCCAATACGTTCGCCCATCAAGGCGTGGCGGCGTTTGCTGTAAACTACTTCGCGTTGCGAGTTCATCACATCATCGTATTCGAGCAAACGTTTACGAATTCCAAAGTTATTTTCCTCTACTTTTTTCTGTGCCCGTTCTATCGATTTCGAAATCATCGAATGTTCAATCATTTCGCCTTCTTCAAAACCAAGTTTGTCCATTATGCCCGAAATTCGCTCAGAGCCAAACAAACGCATCAAATCATCTTCCAAACAAACGTAGAAAATAGATGAACCCGGATCGCCCTGACGACCTGCACGACCACGCAACTGGCGGTCGACACGGCGGCTCTCGTGGCGCTCGGTACCAATAATTGCCAAACCACCTGCGGCTTTCACTTCGGCTGACAGTTTGATGTCGGTACCACGACCGGCCATATTGGTAGCAATGGTTACTGTGCCTGTTCTACCAGCTTCCGATACAATGTCGGCTTCGCGTTGGTGCAACTTGGCATTCAGTACGTTGTGTCTGATTTTTCGACCGTTGAGCATACGGCTCAGCAATTCCGAAATTTCCACCGAAGTTGTACCCACCAATACCGGACGACCAGCCTGAACCAAACGGTCAATCTCTTCGATAACGGCCATATACTTTTCGCGTTTGGTTTTGTAAACGCGGTCTTCCATGTCGTTACGGGCAATGGGGCGATTGGTAGGAATTACCACCACATCCAATTTGTAAATGTCCCACAACTCACCTGCTTCCGTTTCGGCAGTACCCGTCATCCCCGAAAGTTTGTGGTACATACGGAAATAATTTTGAAGCGTAATGGTTGCAAATGTTTGTGTAGCAGCCTCTACGGTTACTTTTTCTTTGGCTTCAATGGCTTGATGCAATCCGTCGGAATAGCGGCGACCTTCCATAATACGTCCCGTTTGTTCGTCCACAATTTTAACTTTGTTTTCGATAACCACGTATTCCACATCTTTTTCGAAAAGCGTGTAGGCTTTCAGCAATTGGTTGATGGTGTGTACGCGTTCGGATTTTATGGCATAATTTTGATTCAAATCATCTTTGCGGTTTTGTTTATCTTCGAGCGAAAGCGATTTATCTTTTTCAATTTCGGCAATTTCGCTTCCTACATCGGGCAACACAAAGAATTTGGGGTCTTCGGAGTTGTCCGTTATTAGGTCAATACCTTTATCTGTTAAATCTGTAGATTTATTTTTTTCGTCGATCACAAAATAGAGCGGGTCGGTAGCAATATGCATATTTCGGTTATTCTCCTGCATGTAGAATTCTTCCGTTTTTATCAATTGTGCTTTCATACCTTGCTCGCTGAGGTATTTAATGAGTGGTTTGTTGTTGGGCATGCCTTTGTAAGAACGGAAAAGCGCCAATGCTCCTTCTTCTTGCTCTTTTTTATCCGACGAAGCCATAAGGCGGCGAGCATCGGCTAAGTATTTGGTAGCTAATGTTTTTTGTGTATTTACAAGGCGGTCTACTTTGGGACGAAGCTCTTCGAAAAGTTGGTCGTCGCCTTTTGGCACTGGTCCCGAAATGATTAATGGCGTACGTGCATCGTCAATTAATACGGAATCGACCTCATCCACAATGGCATAGTTGTGTTTGCGTTGCACCAAATCCGTTGAGCTGGTAGCCATATTGTCGCGCAGGTAATCGAAACCAAATTCGTTATTAGTACCAAAGGTAATATCTGCCATGTAAGCAGCTCGTCGTTCGTCGGAGTTTGGGCGATGACGGTCGATACAATCTACGCTCAATCCGTGGAACATATACAATGGTCCCATCCATTCGGAGTCACGTTTGGAGAGGTAATCGTTCACCGTAACTACGTGTACACCGTTGCGAGTGAGTGCGTTAAGGAAAACTGGCAGCGTTGCTACTAATGTTTTACCTTCACCAGTTCCCATTTCGGCAATTTTGCCTTTGTGAAGCACCGTTCCACCAAAAAGCTGTACATCGTAATGCACCATTTCCCACTTAATAAGGTTGCCACCGGCAGTCCATTCGTTTTTGAAGTGCGCTTTGTCGCCTACAATGGTTACAAAATCGTATTTAGCAGCTAAATTGCGGTCGAAATCGGTTGCGGTAACAATAAGCTCGGCGTTTTCTGTAAGTCGGCGAGCGGTATCTTTTACAATTGAAAAAGCCTCAGGAAGTACCTCTTCTAATGCTTTTTCGAATTTTTCGGTTATTTCTTTTTCGAGTTTATCAATTTCGTTGTAAATTTTTTCGCGCAAATTGATCTCTGTTTCCTCAATCGACGCTTTCAACTCGGCAATGCGGTTGCGTTCGTCGGCAACATAGTTTTGAATAAAAAGCTTTATTTCCTCTGTTTTGGCGCGTAACTCATCGTTTGTGAGGTTTTTAATTTTACCGTAGGCAAGTTTAATTTTCTCAACATGCGGTTCAATTTCTTTTAAATCGCGTTGTGCTTTGTTGCCAAAAAGTTTTTTTAGAATGTCGTTAAATCCCATGATATATAATTAGTTTATAATGTTAATAAAGTCCCGATAGCAATCGGGAAAAGTTTATAAAGTGAGGAAAAATACTATCTTTTAATATTTTGCAACTTTTGTCAGTGTTTTCCAAAAAGACTGACAAAGATAGTATTTTTAGTTGTAAAATTAAAGTAAAAGCTCAAATTTAAAGGGCGTGTGTAATATTGCAAAAAGCGAACCAATAAATTATTGAAGCTTCTAAGTAGTATTTATTTGCGATTCCCAAACAAACTTTAAATTTATTTGTTTAAATTAATAAATTTATGATGATATGAGTACATTAAAAAAAGTTCAATTGCAATTGCCCAAAGTTTATGATGATTTTGAGTTTTTACTTTTATGCCTAAAAGAGGTGTTGATAGAATCGGGTGAAGTGGAGCTAGCCAACGATATTCCCTGGATTTCGGTAGATGCAGATTTTAATCATAAAACATTTACCGAAAAGCATTTACAATTATATTCTACTTGTTTTCAGTTGCTGAATATTGTGGAAGTTAACGGTGCAGTGCAAAATCGAAGGAAAAGGGAAGATGAACTTTCGTTAGCATCTATAAATGGTTTGTGGTCGCAGAATCTTCATTTGTTAAAAGATAAAGGGTTTTCGTCTGCCGAAATTCTTGCAGGTTTGTCGAAAGTAAACGTTGAACTAGTATTAACAGCACATCCTACTGAAGCAAAACGCACAATAATGCTCGAGCACTTGCGCAATTTGTATTTGCTTGTTGTTACGCGCGAAAATAATATGTATAGCAAAATGGAACAACGAGAAATCCGCGATAATATTAAAATTGCTTTACACCGAATTTGGAGAATCTCTGATATTTACACCGAAAAGCCTGAAATTGATTCGGAGCTCGAAAACATAATTCATTACCTCACGACAGTTTTTCCAGATGTAATCAATCATCACGATAGGCATTTAATTCAAGCATTGGATGAGGTAGGATTCGATACTGGTTTATTGTGTCAAGCATCGCAGTTTCCAAAAATTTCTTTTGGAAATTGGGTGGGTGGCGACCGTGATGGACATCCACTTGTAACTGCGGAAGTTACTCAGCAAACATTATTGAAATTTAGGTCGAATGCTTTTAAGGTTATAACAAATGAACTACGTTTGTTGCAAAAAAATCTTAGTTTTAATACCATTTTCGAACAGCAAACGCCCATTTTTAAACTGAACTACGAAACCCTGCAATCTGAAATAATTGCGTCCATCGGGTCATTCAAATTTCAATACAAAAACGAGGCATTTAAGCAATATATAGATTTTGTAATTGCAAAAATTCCTACACTCGATACCGATTTTCGCGAAATAAATGATTCCGACTGTTTTTACAAATATCCTTCGGAATTGATTGGCGATTTGAATAGTTTATCCAAAGGCTTGATTGACTATGGTGCTTCCATTATTGCTCTTTCCGATGTAAATAAAGCAATCAGAATAGTATCTACATTTGGATTTTACTTGGCTAAACTTGATATTCGGCAAAATAGCCAATTTCATGAGTTGGCAATTGCTCAATTAATGGATGCTGCCCAGCTCAATGGAGATGATTTTTTAAAATCTGATGTGAGCAAACGCTTAAATTTGATAAACGGTGAGCTGCTTTCGAATAGGCCATTTACTCACTCGAGTATGATTTTGGGAAATCAGGCAAAGGCAGTTGTCGATTCGTATAAAGTGCTCAGAAAGCACATTGAAAGCTTTGGCGAAGAGGCTTTGGGCGCATTAATTGTGAGTATGACCCGAAATGTAACTGACTTGCTTGCTGTGTATCTGCTTCAGCGCGAAGCTGGTTTGTTAGTAAATACGGTTGATGGCTTAGCATCAACTTTACCTGTTGTGCCATTATTCGAAACCATCGAAGATTTGAATCAAAGTCATTTAATTTTAGATGAATTTCTTTCGAATCCAGTAACAAAAAATAGTTTGAAACTGCAACAAGAAAATAATGGTTACGAATTGCCAATTCAACAAGTAATGGTTGGATATAGCGATAGTAATAAAGATGGTGGAATTTTTGCAAGTCAGTGGTTTTTATACCAAGCCCAATCCAAACTTATCGAAATTGGTCTGAAACATAAAGTGAAAATTAGATTCTTTCATGGTAAAGGTGGTTCGATAAGTCGTGGAGCTGGTCCAACACATTGGTTTTTAAGGGCATTGCCACCAAAATCAATAAATGGTGACATTCGACTAACCGAACAGGGCGAAACAATAGAACGAAAATATGCCAATAAAAATAATGCTGTTTATAACCTCGAATTATTAACAGCTGGTACGTTTACGGCTACAATTCTTCAGCAAAACAAAGAACTGAAAAATCACAAATTAGCTCCTGTCCTTACTTATCTGGCCGAAAAAAGTATGATAGTTTATAAAGAGCTAACTCAAAAAAAAGGATTTATTTCGTTTTACGAAAAAGTAACACCAATTGATGCTATTGAACAAAGCAAAATTGGCAGCCGACCTTCACGTAGAACAGGAAATAGAAGTTTAACCGATTTAAGAGCCATTCCTTGGGTATTTAGCTGGAGTCAATGTCGTTTTAATATTACAAGTTGGTATGGAGTTGGTACAACGCTCGAAAACATGAGGGCGAATGATCCAGAGAAATTTGAACTGTTTAAAAATGCTGTGAAAACAGATTCTTTTATCCGGTATATTCTAACAAATATTGATTCGAGCCTCGCTTCCTCCGACGAAATAATTTTCAGAAAATATGCAAAGTTGGCTACCAATGTTCCTGATTGTGAGATATTTGTTAAGCTTTTGACAGATGAATTTATCCGAACTCGTCGTATTATTGATATTATTTTAGATATTCCACTTGTCGAAAGGCGCGAAAATCATTATTATTCAACGCTTTTAAGGGCTGAGGCAATGGTGCCACTTCACGAACATCAAATACATTTGTTGTGTAAATGGAGGGAATGTATTGAGGAGAATAATAACCAAGAAGCTGATAAGGTCTTAATTGAATTGCTCCGATCCATAAATGCTATTGCTGGTGCAATTGGTTTTACTGGATAATATTTTATTGTTGGTGAAAATAAGTTACTAGTAAAGTGGCAAGTTCGAATCCTAAGATGGTCAATAATTTCACATAAATGTAGTATCTTTGCAAGCTGTTAAAATTAAATACATAACCTTATTTGGTTTTAACTAATTTATTAACAAAGTATTAACATCGAAATTATTCATAATGGATTTTGTTTACTATTTGTCTATCCTTGCACTGCTTTTTGTGATGCAACTTGCTTATTTTAAAATTGCCGACAAATTTAATATTATCGACAAGCCCAACGAACGTAGTTCACACGCTACCATTACTTTGCGGGGTGGAGGCGTTGTTTTTTATTTTGGAGCGCTTCTTTATTTTTTATTGCAAGGCTTTCAGTATCCTTATTTTATTTTGGGTCTAACGCTTATTGCAGCAGTCAGTTTTGCCGACGATATTGGTCCGCTTTCGTCGAAATTGCGGCTGCCATTTCATTTTGTGGCTATGGCATTGATGTTTTGCGAATGGGGAATTTTTAATGAGAAATGGTATTTTATTTTACTTGCCTTGGTGCTTTCGGTCGGAATAATTAATGCGTATAACTTTATGGATGGTATAAATGGTATCACCGGCGTTTACAGCATTTCCGTTTTATTATCCTTGCTATTTGTGAATATCTATGTGCATCAATTTGTCGATAATCAATTGATTTATTTGATGATGTTGGCTGTAATGGTATTTAATTTTTTCAATTTTAGAAAAAAAGCGCGCTGTTTTGCAGGCGATGTGGGCTCGATAACGATAGCCTTTGTAATTGTTTTTTTATTGGGTAAATTGATTCTAAGTACGGGTAATTTTATTTATATTTTGTTTTTGGGTGTATATGGTGTCGATTCGGTTTTAACTATTATTCATCGTCTTTTTTTGAAAGAAAACATATTAGAAGCTCACCGAAAACATGCTTATCAGCTTATGGCTAACGAGTTAAGTATGCCACATTTGCGTGTTTCGTTGCTCTACGGTGGTTTGCAATTGGTTTTGTCGTTTGCAGCAATCTGCGATTATTGCATTGGTATATCGCTCACAGTTTTATTGGCAATTTCCTATATTTTATTCAAGCAAAAATATTTTCATTTGCATAAGTATTAAAAAATAAATGGTTATAGGCATCACAGGTGAATGCTTTTGATATAGAAACCGCCCCAAGCCCCTAAAGGGGTGTGAAGTTACTTTCGTCTCTTTAAATTGCTACTGTATAGAATTTTGTTGGGAGTTAAAATGAATAAATTATGCAACGTTCAATTAGACAAGATATGTTTTTTGGAGCAAAAAGAGATTTGTTTCAAAAGGCTGAGAATCTAAGATTAAATTTGACTAATGCTGAAAAAATATTATGGGAACGATTAAATAGAAATCAATTGGGATATAGATTTAAATCACAACATCCTATTGATATTTTTATCGTAGATTTTTATTGTCACAAATTAGGATTGGTCATTGAAATTGATGGGAAAATTCATTTATTGCAACATGAATATGATTCAGGCAGGACTTCAGAACTTGAAAAATACGGACTAAAAGTGATTCGATTTACAAATAATGAAGTTATTAATGATATTGAAAATGTTATTTGTAAAATTAATCAAATTATAATAAGCAATACTAACTTACATCCCCTTTAGGGGCTTGGGGCAGTAAAATATATCTTTTTTATATTTCGTAAATAATATTGATATAGAATGGTTATAGGCATCACAGGTGGCATTGGTAGTGGCAAATCAACTTTGTCGGAAAAACTTCGCGATGCAGGTTATGCAGTTTACGATACCGATAGCGCTGCGCGACGTTTGCAAAACGAGGATGCTGAAATTAGAAAAAAAATCATTGCTATTTTTGGCACCGAATCATATATCGACACTGATTTGAATCGAAAATTTATTGCCGAAATTGTATTTAAAAAACCAAACCTACTTCAAAAGCTTAATGAACTAATTCATCCGGCCGTTCGTGCCGATTTTAAAGCTTGGAGTGCATCGAGAGCTGCCAACACATATCTTTTTTTGGAATGTGCCATTCTTTTTCAAGGCGATTTTTTGAACTTAGTGGATAAGATAATACTTGTAAAAGCACCGCAGTCCATTCGCATACAACGCGTTATGAAACGAAATAACTTTACTGAAAAACAAGTGTTGGAGCGTATAAATAATCAAATGACCGATGCCGAAATGGTTTCAAAATCAGATTTTGTAATTGATACCAGCGAAACAGATATTCGTAAAATGGATATTCAACGTTTTATCGAAAAATTAAATTTGTAATGTTTTTCCATACATTAATCAAACGATAAGTAGTTTACTATTGATTTATTTTCTATCTTTGAAGTCCAAATAAAAAAAAACATCGAATATGTCTCCAATAATAAAAACATTTCTGTATGGTGTGGGCGTTTTTTCGCTTTTCACTGTTATAGCTTTGATATTAAAATTAGCCACTAATCATAAACCCGTTGATGCAGATTATTTTGGGCTTTTTACAAATAGCGATTTAATGTTGGGTGTAGTAGTGGCTGTGGCTGTTACTTTTGCTCATAAGCGAAAAATGAGGTTGAAGTAATTTTTGATTCCCTTCCAAGGGTTTGGGTTGTTTTTAAGGTTAAGGTACTATATGAATAGGTTGTGAAAGAAGTAATTGATTATATACTACAGTTTTTAATTGGCGTTGAAATTCCAGCAAGCACATCGCTTAGTATTGGATATACTGCCGATTATCAGGAATTTGACAAATACAATGTTGTCATTAAGTCTTCGGGCTTTTTTGATAATAGCAATTATGGCACGGAGGCTTCGCTGCCTCAATTACCACTCCAAATATGGGACGAGGTACCGATACTTTTTGGTGAGCCATTTGCCGAAATAATTGGTAATACACTTGTTCTAAATGCTGATATTGTTGCTGGCACGTATTTTCTGATTTCGCGCTACGAAGAACTGGTGCGACCTACGGTGCGTGATGTGCACGGCCGTTTTCCTGGTAAAGAATCATTGCCTTATAGAGCTGGTTTTATCGACCGTCCAATTGTGGAAGAATGGGGTGGACAGTTTAGGACTTTATTGCGCGAAAATGGATTTGATATTCCTGAACCACCTCGGAAAATTAGCAAGGTAAATCTGACGCACGATGTTGACCAACTAACACATTTTAGGACTATTAGAGGAATGCTTGGCGGCGTACTACGCGGCATAAAACGACCCAAAGAAGGACAACGAGCGTTGAAAAGCTTTTTTGGTCGTGTTTCCGATGACCCTTGGTATACATTCCCGTTTTTATTCAAGATAAATAACGATTTACGTGCTGTTTTGGGAGAAAAGCGTTGCGAAACAATCATATTTGTTCGCTCAATGGGTATGAAGTACGACGAAGATAAGCCTTTCCCAAATTTATTGTTGCCCGATTACAAGTATTTTTTACGTTATTGTCGCCGAAAGGCAGTAACAATAGGATTACATGCAAGTTATGAGTGTGGCGTATATCCAAATTTGGTTGAAACCGAAAAAATAAGACTCGAAAAGGCAATTCATACGAAAGTGATTTTTAATCGCAATCACTTTATGAATTCACGCGAAGCGCAGGATATGGTGGAGTTGATTGGAGCTGGTATTACCGACGATTTCAGTTTGGGTTATGCCGATATGGCAGGTTTCAGACTGGGTACATGCCGACCTGTGAAATTTATAAATCCATTGAACAAAGACCTAACAAAGTTAACACTCCATACACTTAATATTATGGATAGAACTTTGAGCGACAAACGCTATATGTATATGAATGCGCACGACGCATATCAGTATTGCGAACAGCTTATAAATTGCGTGGAGCGCTATAATGGCGAAATTTCGCTACTCTGGCACAATAACTTAGTCGAAAAATCGCCCAATTTGTACCATCGAAAATTATACGTCGATTTGTTGAATTTTCTGAAAGAAAAAGTATGACGCGAATCCTTATTTTGGCTACTAACGATTTGGCTACCGATCAGCGCGTGTTGAAAGTGGCTACCGTTTTTCAGCAAAATAAATTCGATGTTTTACTTATTGGTCGTAAACTGAAAAACTCTCCTGAGCTTACTATTTCGTTGAAATATAAACGGTTAAGGCTACTTTTTGAACGTTCGGTACTTTTCTATGCCGAATATAATTTCAGGGTGTTTTGGCTGTTGTTATTTACAAAATGCAGTCATATTTTGGCAAACGACACCGATACCTTGCCAGCAGCTTTTTTAGCGTCGAAACTAAAGCGGGTAAAGTTGATTTTCGATGCACACGAACTTTTCCCCGAAGTGCCTGAGCTTTACAATCGCCCAGCTGTAAAAAAAGTGTGGACAAAAATTGAGGATTTGTTTTTCCCACATTTAAAATCCTGCTATACCGTTTGTGAGTCCATCGCTGAATACTACAATCGTAAGTATGGAATTTCGATGCAAGTGATACGAAATATTCCTTTCAAACGCGATTATCACGAAAAAATATTGAATTACGATTTCCGAAAAATCATACTTTATCAGGGTGCGCTTAACAAAGGTCGTGGGTTGGAATGGGTAATTGATGCTATGCCGTTTGTCGAAAATGCTTTGTTGGTGATTATTGGCACCGGCGATGTGAAAGCACAACTTAAATTGCAGGTTGCCAATGCAAATCTCGAAGATAAAGTGTTGTTTTTAGGTCGCATTGAAGCTTCGGAATTGTACAAATATACACCTTCGGCTGACATTGGATTGTGCTTGCTCGACGATATGGGATTGAGTTATCGCTATGCTTTGCCAAATCGTATTTTCGATTATTTGCACGCTGGAGTGCCTGTACTGGCTACTCGTTTTCCTGAAATTGAAAAAATTGTTTCGACTTATAAAACCGGTGTGCTTATCAACCACTACGAACCGGAATATTTGGCAAAAATTATAAACGAACTAGTACAGCATGGCTTTGATACAAAACATTTTTCCGATATTTCGAATACACTTTGCTGGGAAAATGAGTCGAAAAAACTGATTGAAATTATAAACACCTCACCCTAAATCCACCTCACCCCAGCCCTCTCCTTGAGGAGAGGGAGCAAGAGAGGAGAGGAACTTTGCTGTCTGCAATACTTAATTTTATTCGATATGATTAAAACACTTTATTTTATATTCAATTGATAAGTATATCTTAATTTATAAATATCTAATTCTCAATTTTTTAATAACTAACGAATGTTATTTCAATTATAAAAATAAATATTTATGCAAAAAGTAATCTCACTTCTATTTTTTGTGACTGCAAGTTTGAAACTGTCGGCACAAAACGCATCTTCATCGTTCGACGAAACGGTGAATTCAATTTTTGAACCCATTATTTTTTATTTAGACAAAATACTCTTCTTCGATGTTTTTGCTGCACTCGGATTTGATTTTGGCGTGAAAATACCATTTATCGTTATTTGGCTGGTGTTTGGTGCCGTATTTTTTACCATTTATTTTCGATTTATAAATTTTAGCGGATTTAAACATGCCATCGAATTGGCAATGGGAAAATTTGATAAAGACGGGCACGAAGGTGAAATTTCGCATTTTCAGGCTATTTCTACAGCTTGTGCTTCAACTGTTGGGCTGGGGAATATTGCGGGTGTGGCGGTTGCCATTTCGTTGGGTGGCCCAGGTGCAACTTTCTGGATTATTGTAGCGGGATTGTTGGGTATGACAACCAAATTTACCGAATGTACGTTGGGGGTAAAATATCGAAAAATTGATAAAGATAATAATGTTTCGGGTGGTCCTATGTATTATTTGCGCGACGGTTTGGCGAAAAAAGGATGGAAAAAAACGGGTAAAGTGTTAGCTATTTTATTTGCCGTTTTTGCAACTATTGGCGCATTTGGTATTGGAAATATGTTTCAATCCAATCAGGTTGTAGCGCAAACCATTATTACTTTTCCTTCGTTGGATGGTTATCAAATTTGGATTGGTGTTGTCATTGCATTTTTGGTTGGGATTGTAATTTTAGGAGGCATAAAAGGCATTGCGCGTGTCAACGATAAGTTATTTCCCATTATGGCCATTTTGTATATTACTTCTTGCTTGGTAGTTATTGCTATTAATTATCAGCATCTTGGAACGGCAGTTGGTGTTATTTTCGATGGTGCTTTTAATGCCGATGCTGCCAAAGGTGGTTTTATTGGCGTTATGATTATCGGTTTTCGCCGTGCTGCTTTTTCGAACGAAGCCGGTATTGGGTCGGCAGCTATTGCTCACTCCACCGTAAAAACACAAAAACCGGTTACTGAAGGTATTGTTGCGTTGCTCGAACCGTTTATCGATACCGTAGTTATTTGTACACTTACGGCTTTGGTTATTGTTGTTACAGGTTTATACAACAATCCCGATAATCTGACAGGTGCCGGTTTAACTTCGGCTGCTTTCTCAACTGTTTCGTCGTGGTTTCCTTATTTGTTACTTCCTACCATTATTCTTTTTGCCTATACAACTATCATTTCGTGGTCGTATTATGGCGTAAAAAGTTTCGACTTTTTAGTGGGCGATGCTTGCGAAAAACGTTTTGGAAGTCGCATTTATGCTACCCGATTGTATCAGGTTGTGTTTTTGATAATTACAGCTATGGGTTCGGTATTGAGTCTGAGTGCTTTGGTCGATTTTTCGGATATGTTGGTGTTGGCAATGGCGGTGCCTAATATTATCGGACTTTTGATATTGGCTCCTGAAGTAAAAACAGAATTAAACGAATATATGCGCTGGTTGAAAAGATTTAGAATAGTTTCGTCTCAACTTTATATTGAACAATTTCAAATTTATTTTATAAATGAACAAACAATTTTCGCAACAACTTACAGTTACAACCAAACAAACTGCCGAATCGCTTGGTTCTGGTTTGTTACCCGTGTTTTCAACTCCTTCGCTGGTAGCTTTTATGGAAAATACTGCCATGCAATTAATAGAATTACCTGCTGGTGGCTCAAGTGTTGGTACTTCTATTGCCGTAAAACACCTCAAAGCTAGTAAAATAGGCGAGGTACTTACTTGCGTGGCAACACTTACCGAAAACGAAGGTCGCCGTTACGCGTTCGAACTACAAGTTACCGACACCGCTGGCGATGTGGTTGGCGAAGGTGTGCACGAACGATTTGTCGTTGATGTGGAACGGTTTATGAAGAAACTGTAATTCGACCTCACCCCAGCCCTCTCCTTGAGGAGAGGGAGCAAGACGTAATTGGGACTTTGCCGGCTACAATAAGTTTAAAGATTACTAAAATAAATTCGGTTTGCGTTTTTTAGCTTCGTCGAGGCTCAGTAGGTTTACTTTTTTTGTTTGTTTCTCACGCAATTGTGCATATTCAGCATTAACATCAGCCATATAAGTTGGTAGCGTTGTTGGATTCATTAATTGCGAAACAATAAAGGTATTAATGGATGCATCTTTTACATATACAACTGGTCCCGAGTAATTTGGTGCAATCTTAACCGCCGTGTGAATTTTCGAAGTGGTAGCGCCTCCAATCAATAGTGGAATTTTCAAACCTGCTTTTTCCATTTCGGAAGCCACATGGGCCATTTCTTCGAGCGAAGGCGTTATCAATCCACTCAAGCCAACAATATCTACATTTTCGGCTATAGCTGTTTGAATAATTTTTTCAGTTGGCGTCATTACTCCCAAGTCAATTACTTCAAAATTATTACAAGCCAATACCACCGAAACTATGTTTTTACCAATATCGTGTACATCACCTTTAACCGTAGCAATCAGGAATTTACCAGCTGTAGAACTTTGTCCTGGGACTTTGGTGCGTTCAATTTCGGGTTGCAAAATAGCAACGGCTTTTTTCATGGTGCGGGCAGTCTTTACCACCTGTGGTAAAAACATTTTACCTTGACCAAACAAATCGCCAACGATGTTCATGCCGCTCATAAGCGGTTTTTCAATAATTTCGATGGCCGAATCGTAGGTTGTAAGCGCTTCTGCTAAATCTTCTTCCAGATAGTCGCTGATGCCTTTTATCAATGCGTATTCCAACCTTCCTTGCAATTCGCGTGTGCGCCATTCGTCTATCTTCTCCACTTTCTCACCCGAAGCCTGATTTTTTACCTTTTCGGCTAATTCAATCATACGTTCGGTTGCATCGGGTCGACGATTCAACACTATATCTTCCACATGTTCCAGCAATTCCGGCTCAATATCTTCGTAAATCTGTAACATTCCGGCATTTACAATGCCCATATCCATACCTTCTTTGATGGCATAATACAGAAAAACACTGTGAATAGCCTCACGCACCACATTATTTCCACGGAACGAAAATGATAAATTACTTACTCCGCCGCTCACTTTGGCATAAGGCAAGTTTTGTTTAATCCAACGGGTAGCGTTTATAAAATCAACGCCATAATTGTTATGTTCCTCAATGCCAGTGGCAATTGCCAGCACATTTGGGTCGAAAATAATATCCTGCGGTGGAAAACCAACTTTATCAACCAACAAACGATAAGCACGTTCGCAAATCTGCGTTTTGCGCTCAAAACTATCTGCTTGTCCTTTTTCGTCGAAAGCCATAACCAACACAGCAGCACCATACGCACGAATTTTGCGTGCTTTGTCCAGAAAGTCGGCTTCACCCTCTTTCATGCTAATGGAATTCACAATACACTTGCCCTGAACGCATTTCAGTCCAGCCTCAATTACTTCCCATTTCGAGGAATCAATCATAATCGGTACACGCGAAATTTCAGGTTCTGATACCACATAATTCAGAAACGTTACCATTTCCTCTTTGGCTTCGAGCATAGCATCATCCATATTTATGTCGATAATTTGCGCACCTTCTTCCACTTGTTTTCGGGCAATAACCAAGGCTTCTTCGTGTTTTTTCTCATTTATCAAACGCAAAAACATACGTGAACC
>JAIFKX010000309.1 GCA_020049335.1 Paludibacter sp.
TGTCAACAAATCGGTTCCGAACAATTGGGTTGACTGCACCAAACCAGCAACAAAACCAATGCGACCACCCGTGTATTTCACTCTGTGTACTGATCCACTCGACTCACTTGCTTGAAACCATTGAATAGTGCCGGCTGAGTTGGTTTTCATTATAAAATAGCCATACGATGGCGCGTTATAAGTTTGCGAATTTACTACAATTGCACCGCTAAAATCACCACCAAAATACATATTTCCATCATCGTCCACATCCATCGACCGCACATTAAGCGATGAACCAGTTTCACCACTTTTTTCGACATGAATTTTTTTGGTCCATTGATACTCGTTTTGAGCATTTAGTTTAATTACAAAAACAGATGTTCGATCTTCCAAATAATCGACAGCAGTAGTACTTACACCATACTTAATGTCGTGATGAGAAAATCCATACAAGTAGGTGTTGTTGCTTTTATCTACCGTCATTCCGGTAGCATTCATTCCGTTAAACGCTTTGGCATGCAGCCAGTTGTACGAATCGGTGTTCGCAGCATGTAGTTGCACAAGTGCAAAAACAGCAAACAAGATAACTGAGAGTAAAAGTTGCTTTTTCATTTTCATTTTTATTTTTATTATGTTAGTGTGTGTTGTTTATAAACAATTGATTATTAAATATATGTATTGTTATTTTGTAAAAAGTAAACGGCTACTTCCTTTATCATTTTTCAGAACAAGGAGGTAAATACCGGATTCAATTTCGGATACATCAATATTTAATGCATTCGAATTATGATTTGATTGTATTTGTTTGTTTATAATACATTTGCCACACATATCAAAAATTTGCATATCCGTATAGTTATCGGACTGAACAAAATTATAAACATTCAAAAGGTTTTTTACCGGCTGTGGATAAATATAAACATTCGATTTGTTTGAAATATTATTCACAGATGTTTGATAAGACAAATTTATGTCAGGAATATTTGTTTTCGACTCGATGTATCCCAGACTATCTACGGCAAGCGAATAAAGTTTTACTGTTTTATCTTTGGCTACCTCGAAATTTTCGATTGGCAACGAAGTGGTTTTTAATAGTTTATAGGCACTGTCATTAACCGAGCAATACACTCTGTAATACTGAATGCCCGCTCCTTTATCATTACCCGAAAACTCGAGCCTGTAATTGTTATTTTCAGTACCTTTCGCAAAATTTATAGTGCTTTCGGGTAAACTGAAATCGAGCCGATTAGTATATGTATTCGTAACAATTGGGTTGTTATTATCAAAAACAATACTTGCTTTATTTGCAATTAGAGTTTCTTCATTTATGTTTTGGTTTAAACTCACATTAAACGAAACAAAGCCTTCTCCGGCATGGTTTTGATTGTTTGGTGGTAGAAAACCGGCATAAGGGTCTTGCGGAATGTTCATAGTTTGTGGGTCGAAACTGCGGAAAGTCCAGTTAGCTATCCCATTTGCTTTGTCGAGCTGTGCCTGAAAGCGAACTATCAACTCTTTTTTAGGCCTTAAGTCTATATCCTGAATAATGTTTTGTGTAAATCCATTCAAATAGATAGTAGTATCGGCAAAACCAAACGAGGTGAAACTAAATCTTTCAATATCATACACTTGCGTATCGAGAGTGTCGGCAATAAAAACTTCCTGTGCAGGTGCCGTTGCAGTCGATTTATTTTCGAAATTTATTATATAAGGCAAGTTATTTGTTTGGTTTATAAAGTTACCTGCACCATAGCCTTGTGGACCTTTTTTCTCGTTTGGGTCCAATGAGTTTACAGCATTTATTGTTTTCCCATTTTTTCCATCCGGTTTATAGCAATCCTGAGCGTTATCCGAAAAATCACTTACATCGACAATAGTTGTTACCAACGAAACAGCAAAATCAATGGCTTTGGCAGGTGTAAAAAAAGATGTGGTGCAATCCCAAGCCATTGTTGCAAAGTCCCATATCATACTTCCAACCGAACTTTCCTCAGCCGACTCTTCATCGAAAACAACAGGTTCCACCACATTTTCGTAAATAGATTTAGCACACGAAGCCCCTGGAATTAATCCGATTAATTGATCTGTCATTGCTTCGGCAGTAGCATCCAAAATACAATCGGCAACTTCGCCGCGCATTGGTGAGCCAAAATAGGATTTATTAGTCCAGACAATAATTTTGACATCATTGTCCGAAGTGATTTTAATTTTTCTATTTATGGTTTTTCCAGCGGGTAAGTAATGAAAGTAGAATGCATACACTTTGGCGTTGAAATCTTCACCCAAAACCCGGTTGGTTTTAATAAATACAGGAACAGTGTCAAATTGAATATTTCTTTCTTTTGCATATTTGCTTAGTGTAATTTTCAAATTAGTAAACTCAATTTCAGCATCTTCCGAAATGGCAATAAACACGGGTATACCTAAAGCATCTACATTCCCTGAATTAGTTAACGACAGTGTATAATCTGTAGGTAACCCTTTACGAATAGCATTCCTGCCTGTAATTGAAGCCCATACATTTGAAGCTCCACCTTCATCAATTATAAAAAACTTTTCAGATTCAAATTTAAAGTTGCCGTTACTAACCCACACTTTATACGAACCAGCATTTTTGTTGTGTAAATCAAACCTGCAATAAAGTGAATTGTCGGCATTAAGCTTCACGGAGTCGGCAATAATATCTTCTTTTCCAGCGGCTGTAAGTTTTACAATTGAATTAGCATTAAAACCTCGACCTTCTATTTTCAAAGTAACATAACCCTTATTTCCTGCTCGGTTTGGATTAAAACTTGAAATTCCATTGCTTAAAACTTGCTTTTTTACGATATGTTTTCCGTTCTGATTCCATACAGTTAGCATCACATCGGTTATCAAATTATCTGTAAATCTGTGTACAGGATTGGCAACAGTCGAAGTTGCACCATCGCCAAAATCCCATAAAAAATTACATTCAGACTCTACCTTTTCATTAAAATAAACATCGTACCCAACAGCCTGATAATCAAAATAAGCAATAGGAATTTCATCGACAGCCGTAGTAGTAATGCGATAGGAACCACCTTTATAATTTGAGCTGAATACTTTCAAATAATATTTTCCCTTATCGAAACCAGCCCTGATTATACCATCTTTATCAGGGAAAATGTAGTTTAAACTGTTCTCACGATATACAATCATCGATCCATCCAAAAATTTATCTTTCAAAAATCGCAAGGTCATCGTTGTATCTTTTTCGAGCGTAAATGTAAATAAATCCTGAGCATCCATTGTTTTTGCATTTTGCATCAAGTTTACTCTTCCTGTGATGTCATTTCGAATATCAACTAATTTTGCCTGAGCTATTTCATTGTTAGGTTCGGCATCATTTGCATATTCGTTGATGGGCACAAACTCGGCTTTTATTTTATAATGACATCTATCCGTAATTTCCGATAAAGCAAAAACAGGATAATGGTATTTACCTTTATGATAGGAGTTTGTAAAGCCATTGAATGTTGGCGTTTTCACAATGCTATCATTATAAATTACTGTAAGTTCGATGTTCCCATCGCTGGGCAAACTAACTGAATAATAATCGTTTACATCATAAGAAGTGGTGATATAGCCAAGATTGCCTTCTTTGAAAATGCTGAACTCAAGTGGAATTGAATTAATGGTATCGTTATTTGGTTCTATATCATCTGGCAAAACCACACTTGCAACGTAAGTGGCTGTAAGCGAATAATTTGTTTCTTCGTCAGCTCCGTTTACTTTAATATATTGTGCTCCGGTATATGGAAATGTAAAAGTTGTATCGAGCACATTATTCAATGTAAACGATGCTACAGATTTTGTAGGACTATTACCATAAAGTGTAAAACTTACTTTCTTGTCCGATTTAAAACGTATCTTAAAAACTCCGTTTGTCTCGGGCAATATCCACCAGTCTATTTTATCAGTTGAGTTATTTATAGTGCCATTTGTTAATAACGAAAGTGTCAGTGTATTAGCTGTTTGATATGTATTATTAGGTTCAATTTCGGCTCGTAAATTTTCGACCAAAAAGAACAATAAGATTAAAAACCATACGAATTTAATACTTATATTCCGAAAATCAAATTGTAGAATTGAATGCATATTGGCTCTGTTTAAAGAAAATTATAATTTTTAATTAGATGATTTTATCAACTTTTCAATATCTACATCTTCGTCCATCGGATTTGCGACTTCTTCAATGGTAATGCCGGCAGGGATGTTAAATTTGCTCGCGGGCACCACTATGTTTTCTTGCATCGATATAGCTGTTTCGTTTCCGGTAACTCCCAATATGCTTATAATCGATTTTAAAGGATAGCCTTTGTATTGCCAAAATTTGGTTGTTCCAAAAGTAAATACCAAACATTTGCGTCCTAAAACATCTTCGTATCCTTCAATTTCGCCACCCATGTCGGTTACGGCTTTCCGTTCGGTTTGGTGCAATTCGGCATCGGTTTTACCTTTTGTAATAGGCTTACCTATCTCTACGGCATAGTCGATGGTAGTTTTAGTTCCTTTTTTTGTTAGCATATCAATTTTCCACAACTGATTACCTTTGCGAATTTCCAATTCGTTTTTTGTGTGCTGTTGGTGAGCGTGTACATCAACATGCCATATTCGTCGAACCAAACCGATTTTGTGCCTGTGGTATTTCCGTTGAGTTGGTATTCGATATGTCCCGATTTCATAAAAATGTATTTGCCCTGCTGCTGTGCAAATTGGCTGACCGTGAAAAATACGGTGAGGAAAAGGAAGATTTTTGTTCTCATGGTTGTATGATATTTTTTAAATTTTTACAAATTAGTTACATTGATTTGTTTTGGTTAAGGTGTTTATGCTAAACCCAATTGCCGACAGAATGACTTTGGCAACTTTCAATTTTTTTTATTACAATTTTGTAATTTTGAGTGTGTTTATTTCTTTGTTTCCCTGAATCACTTTTACAAAATAGTTTGCCGGCTCAAGATTACTAATTTTAATGGTCGATTGACGATTGGTAATTTTTTCACCTTTAATCAGTTTGCCATTTATGTCAAATAATTGATAACTCATCCCTTCAAATGAAACTGGGTCATTGCCGGCAATACTTAACGTGATATAGTCGTTTGAAGGATTTGGATATACCGAAACCGAAAGATTTGTACCTTTGAAAACCAACGGTTGAGTTGCCGTAGTTGTACCTGTTTTATCTACTATTTTACCACTAAGCTTATATGTTGTTGCCGCATCAGTTTTATTAATTTCAAAATCTTCTCCTCGTTTTATTTGCTCTATCACCACTTCAGGTACGCGTGCATCAACGGTTCCGGCACCCCATATATGGCTTGTTGGAATGACACCACCTTCGTCTTCATAAAATTTGTAGTTTTCGCAAGCTGCCATAGTTTCAAATATAGGATTCCCCCCTGCAGTTTCATCTGTTAGCCTATTGTCAAAAGCGAATTGCCATGTAAAATAAATGCCTTTTTCTACTGTTACTCCAAATGGGAACACTGCATCGTTTTTGTACTCTACAGCCTGAAATTCATTGTAAAGTCCATTTTTTCGAAAATCGGGTTCAGCGATGACTAAGCCCAAAACCTCTCCTGATTTAGAAAAAGAAAAGTCAATCGGAGGCATAGGTGAGGTTCGGAAAATGTCGTTACAATACCGATAACTGTCACCGCAAGCAGGGTAAAAGTATGTATCGTCGATAATCACAAATGGGGGCTGCAAAATTTTGCCAACAGTATCGAGTGGGTTATCCAACGAATCTCTATTCGGTGTCATGTTAACGCTGTATTTTTGTGGAATGGTATTTTCGTCACCAAAAGCCATAACCACATTGCCCCAAGTAGCTTTGAGGTTAAAGCTTTCGCCTTCGTAATTAAATTTATAGTCTAACGTTATTTCATAGCCTTCAGAAAGCATATTCTGCTGATAAAACAAGTTGGCCTGAGTCGGTTCATTTTTCTCGTCGCAGTTACACACTTCTACAGGGCGTCCACTTCCCTTTTGCCCATCAAAATAGACCAAATACACACCACTTGGAACGTTCTCGAATTTATATGTGCCATCTGTAGTCATTTGTTCCTCTGGAAACCTTGTATTTGTACAGGTCCAGCCAAGTGGTTCAATCCATACTTTTCTTTCGGTTTTCAGTATTTGCACATCTTCCTTTTTTATGTAATCGTGGTCTCTCCATTTTCCTGGTTTCTGACCCTCAGTTAGCAAAAAGCCATAAACAGTATTTTTGGTACTATAAGTGGTTTTAATTGCGGCGTTTGTCACTTTTGTAGCTGTAACTCCATCGGGAGTTATTATTTTCTGACCTAGCGTAGGATTATCCCAACGCATTGTTCCTTCGGCTTTTATGATTACCTCCTGATCTTTGTACTTTTCGGTGTTTTCTAATTTCTGCGTGCAGCCATTCAATTTTACCGAAGGATAATAGTGTCCGGGGGTTAAATCCACAATGTCAAAGTTCGACTCGCGGCTTTGAAATGGTTTCCACCAACCGTCTTCATCGGGTGCGCCCGAATTGGATGTCTCATCGCCAGGCCCCAATCGGCGGTATCTTACTCTCCTGTCGTTAGTTGACGACAAAAAATCCTGATTGGTCAAAAAAGCATCTGCCCCATTTTCTGTCTTGAAAAACACATCGCCAGCAATACCACCATCATTAGGCGAAGTTGTGATAAACTGTGCCCCAACTTGCACGGTAAAAAAACTGAACTGTCCGTCGATTTTTTGTTTTAATGTGTAGGATTCAAAATACACGGCAAATGTCTCGTCCTTAGCATTCAGGGGAGTAAGTCCAACCGAAATATAAATAAATCCATCGTGTGAGTAAAGTTCAAGTGGTTTATCTAAATTGAATTTCTGGAATTGATGGTCAGCCAGCATACCTGAAACAATTCCCTGAACTCTCCCTATATCCAGCACATCACATGCTGTTCCATTTTCTTTTTTCGACATTTTTATTGAGACCTGAAAGCCATAAGGGTCGCAATCTTCATCAAGCGATTGCCCTGCATTATTGACTATTTCCCTTATTTTTTCGTAAATCTGAATCGTATCAACTTCTTCTTGAGCAAAAAGTGGATAGCTGATTCCCAATAAAATACAGACCGATAAGTAACCAATAATTTTTCTCATGTTTTTTTGTTTAATTTATTTAAAATAAGCTTCATTAATTTGGCTTTGCGCTCACTGCTTAACAAACTCTACCCGTCTATTCTGCGCTTTTCCTTCCGGCGTATCGTTAGCGGTCATTGGTTTGTTTTCGCCGTGTCCTTTGCTCGTAAGGCGATTGGCGCTGATGCCTGCTTTTGTCATGGCTTCTACTACTGCTTTGGCGCGTGCTTCCGAAAGTTTTTGGTTGGCAGCCGTTTCTCCATCACTGTCTGTATGTCCTTCTACGCTAAATTTTAATTCGGGATGTTCGGTCATCATTTTTACCACATAATTAATTGTTCCCATACTTTCGGGCTTGATAGTGGCTTTGTTTACATCGAATTTGATGCCTGTGGTTACAAATTTACCATTGGTCAAAAATTTGTGCACGTTTTTAATAAAATAAAATCCAGTTTTTTGACTTGTTGTACCTAATGTCAAACCAGTAGGATTTTCTTGGATATTTGGGATGTTAAGTAGGCGTGCATCATCCATATATACTTTCAAAGCTCTTTTATTGAATGAAATTGCAATATGACGCCATCGTGCATTTTTATCAATATTTGGACGGCTGGCACCCGGATAAATACCCTGTATGTCAGAAGTACCATATTGAGCTTCGTTTGTCATAAAAACAAGTCTCGATAGTACTGGTTTTTGTTTTTTTGCACTGTAAAAACTTACATAGTAGCGTTGGCTATAAACATCACGTTCAAAGTAACAATCAAATTCAATTGTGAATTCATCAGGCAAATAATCGTTTTTACTGTCTTTCAGCAAAGGAGTGATACCACCGGTATTTCCAATTTCTCTGAAAAATATCACATTAGATTGGTCGAAGAAAGCATTTTCTACCACCCCACCAGCCAAATCCCATTTACTCGGAAATTCGCCGTTTTGCTCTCCTTCCTGATTGTCTTCGAAAATGATTTCGGTGCCGGGCACAAAATCGTATTTTGCCCAAGTGAGTGTGGGTTTTGATGCTGAAATTTGTTCTGCGTTAGTGGCTTTCTGTTCCTGAGTTGTTGATTCTTCGGTGTTTTCAGTTTCTTTGCTGGCTTCTTTTTTCTTTCCAATGCCTTTCACAGCATTATCGGCACCATCTTCTACCTTATCCAAGGTTTTATCTACCGTTTTATCGGCTTTTTGCTCAATGCGTT
This sequence comes from Paludibacter sp., assembly GCA_020049335.1. Classification (GTDB taxonomy): domain Bacteria; phylum Bacteroidota; class Bacteroidia; order Bacteroidales; family Paludibacteraceae; genus Paludibacter. The sequence goes on from JAIFKX010000309.1 coordinate 8,316, forward strand.
TTTCAATTTGTTTCTCAGCATTTTTCTTTACGTCCTTCAGTACTTTATTCAAGTTTATCTGACTGTAAGTTGTAGTTGCTATCAGCAAAAAACAAAAGGCAATTAAGTTGATTTTTCGAGTCATATATTTTTAATTTACTTGTTTAACTTCAATATTGAATTTATTCTTTTTAACAAAGATGCTTTTTTACAAAACAAAGATATTTACAACTATGAAATATATTTTATAGAATCTATAATCGTTGGCATAAAATATACAAACGATACGCGAGGCTACGGGTACTTGCGTTTTGTCGGTAAGTCCCAACGAACCTCCATCGGTTTTGTGAAAACAAACGATATAGCGCGAATTGACTAAATGCGACTGATGCGTACGAATAAAACCGCTGTTTTCGAGCAAGTTATCGTATTCTTTTAAGTTTTTGGAAACAACAATAGGTTTGCGATTCAACACATAAAAATGTATGGAATCCGACGTTCGTAACACAATTTTCGAAGGTTGTTGGTGTTGAAAATTTTGAAGCAAAGCATTGAATTTCAGGCTTGAATCTTCGGCTGCTTCTTTACGTTGCGCTTTACGAATGGCCTCGACAAAATCGCCAGATGTATAAGGCTTTAACAAATAATCAAGCGCACTAAATTTGATGGCTTGCAGCGCATATTTTTCGTGAGCAGTAATGAAAATAATGTTGAAATTGATTTGCGGCAAGCGCTTGAGTAAGTCGAATGCTGTGCCATCGGGCATATCCACATCGAGCAAAACTACATCGGGTTGATGTATAAGTATAGCTTCGTAAGCCGAATTTACATTTTCGGCTTCGGCGCAAACAGTTATTTCGGGAAAGAACTCAGCCAGCAATCGCTTGCTCTGTTCTCGGGGCGACAGTTCGTCGTCAACGATTAAGATTTTCATACAATAGTAAGCCCCCATGCCCCCTAAAGGGGGTTAAGAGTTGTTGATTAAGTGAGTTTATGCAGCCTCTCAATTCCCCCTTTTGGGGGTTAGGGGGCTATTTATTCATAATTTTTAAATGGAATATCAATTGTTACCAAAGTTCCTTTTCCGGTTTGTGGATCAGGACTGGCGATGCTAAGTTTTTCGGTATTATTACCAGCAATATTTAGTCGTTCGCGGGTAATGTCGAGCGCAAACGATTTGTGATTCACGTTTTGTGTAGTTGTTTGGAAACCCTTTCCATTATCAGCCACAGTTAATGTAAGCGTATTATTTTCGAAGCTAAAATGTACTCTGATTTTGCCATCGGTCATACCTCTCACGCCATGCTCAATGGCATTTTCGATAAATGGTTGCGCTATCATAGGTGGAATTTCGAATTGCTCCGCATCTATGGAATTATCGACTTCGATAGTGTATGTAAACGATTTTTCGAAACGCAACTGCTGCATAGCCAAATAATTACCCAAAAACTCAATTTCAGTTTCGAGCGATACAAATTCAACTGCCGAATTTTCTAAAATCTGCCGCATCAACTTAGCGTATTGTGCCAAATAATCCGATGCTTCCAATCCTTTATTGGTCTGAATGTATTGATTAATAGCATTCAGCGTATTAAACATAAAATGTGGATTCATTTGCGAGCGCAGCAGTTTTTGTTTCAGTTCGGCTTGTTGTTTTTCGTATTTCAGTTGTTTTCGTCGGTATAGCACAAAAGCCAATATACCAAGTAAAAGTACTACTACCACAATAGCAGCCGTAAGCAGTTGAATGCGTTGCAGTTTGAGATTTTTCAATTTATTTTCGCTATCCAATCCACATCAGCCGCACGAATGGAGTCAAGACCTTCTTTATAAGCATTGTAATGTTTATAGGCTAATTCCCAATTTTGGGTTTTTTCGCCAATCAATGCTAATGCCAAGTGTGCAGCAGCTTCTTCCTCGGGGTAGGTTTTGAGCGAACTTGCCAGCGCTAATGCTTTGCTTGCGTGCATTTTAGCCTCGGCAGGTCTGTTCATTTCAATTAAAATATTCGCAGCGTTGGTATGTTCGGTAATTTTCAGATAGTTACGTTCCAATTTGTAGCCAATTTCCATAGCTGCAAGCATGTCAGCTAAAGCTTTGTCGTATTTTTTTTCGGATTTATACACATGGCTGCGGTTGGAATAGGCGGTGGCCAAGCCATTCATGTAATTGTTGGTTTTGGCTAAAACAAGCAACGAATCGTACCATAAGTATGCCTGTTTGTTGTTTTTTTCGCGTTGCGCAATGCCTCCCAAATCGTTGAAAATAGCAGCGCGAGTCGACACGCGTTCTTCGGTAGAGTTTTGGGCTATTTGATAGGCTTTTTCGACATAAAATTTCCATTTTGCCCTGTCAGTTTCTTTAAACAGTTGGCCTAAACTTTGGTAATAATAGGCCAAATTTTTCTTTACGCCCGAACGCTCTTTGTTTTCGATAGCTTTGAGTGTGTAAGCAATGGCGTATTTATAATTTCCCATGTATTCGTACTCCGAACCCATATTCAT
>JAIFKX010000226.1 GCA_020049335.1 Paludibacter sp.
AAAAGATTCGTAGCGCGTAGCAGTTAAATTGCTGCCCCATATATCGAATTTCAAATTCTTGCGGACAAAACTTATACGTCCATCCAATAGGTTGTAATACGCTTGTTTATGCAAATTTTTGTCGTTCCAATAAATTTCGCCTGTACCTTTGTATAAAGCACTTAGCACAATTTTATTCAACAATTTGGAATTTTCAATGTTAAATGTCTTCATTAATTGGCCTGCCACAGTATGTTTTGGCACATACGGAATAAAATTTCCACTGTAATCGGTGGTTGCATTGAGCACGTTTTCCTCAAATTGAGCATAGGTAAAACCATACGAAGCCATCAGTTCGAAACCAGCGATTGAGGCCGAATTGAGCGCCAATTCAAAACCTTTGCTTACCGAATGACCTGCATTTTTAAGCATAGAACCGGTTCCACTGGTCCAGTCGATATAAAATAGGGAAGCTTCCAAAAATAATTGATTTCTAAAAAGCGATGATTTTATGCCAACTTCGTAATTCCAACTATATTCGGGCTCAAAAGTCAAATCTTCGGGGCGTTCGAAAGTAGAATTGTAACCCCCCGTTTTGTAGCCGCGCGAAACCAAAGCATACACATTGGTGGACAAGAATTTGTAATTGACCGATAATTTGGGCAAAACCTGCAGCGATTGCAAGGGGCTGTAAACCGTATCAGCCAAAGTGGTCGTCAGAGCGTTTTTTGTACGAAAAGACTTGTAATTCAATTTGTCATTTTCGGTATCCAAGCGTATCCCAGCCACGATATTCATATTTCTTATCGGAAAATTTTTGAATGTCGATTGATGAAACAATGCACCACCAGCTATTATATGGTCGTATTCTTTCAAGGTATTTAATTTTTGTTTGTAAGTGTTGGCTTCTACATCGTTGAAAAATTGCTGACGAAAAGCATAGCCACCAAACAACCAATTGTACCTTTTGTTCTTTTTAGCCTGAATAGTAATTTCTTGCGAAAACATATTTTGGCGCTGGCGCTGAATAATAAAATACAATGAATCGACACTAAAATCCTGATCGATAGCCTGTTTATCGTTTAAATATTGGTAGGAAGTAATAGCTGAAAAATCGAATTTTGGAGCAGAATATTTGAGTACCAATGCGTCGGAAAGAAGCTGACGATTGTAACCACTTTCCTGATTATAGCGAATTTTTGCCACCGAATCGTTTGCCTCAAAGTACTGCGAATAAGGATAACCACCCTGAATACTATTCTCGAAACTCAAAATATTTTCGACAGAAAAGCGATCATTCAACTTAAATATCAATCGATTGCGCAAACCATAAGTATCCAGCACATCTACTTTTTTATTGAGATAATCATTTGTAAAAAAACCATCATTATGCCTATAATTCAGTGCCAACGACCACGCCAATTTATCGCTCGCTTTGGCATAATGAGCCGCTGTAAATAAATAGCTACCATAATTTGCAGCTTGCACATTCACATCTGTACCTTGATAATATTGTGGTGATTTGGTAAGGATATTTACAATTCCACCCATTGTATTTCGGCCATATTCGGTTCCTTGCGGTCCTCTAAGCACCTCTAACCTACTTATTTCAAAAAAATCGAAGTTAAAGGCGGCCTTTTCGAAATAGGGCACATTATCCACATACAAACCCACCGAAGGCGCATTGATACGTGAACCCACGCCCCGAATGTAAATGGGCGAAGTTAATTTCGACCCATAATCGGGCATAAAAAGATTTGCTACTGTGGAAGTGGCATCTGTCAGCGAATTTAAACCAAGCGATTCAATCTGTTTTGAATTGAACAAAGTAACTGAATTTGAGATAGATGACAAATTTGAATACGAACGCGAAGCTTGTACCACAAGCTCATTTAATTGAATAGTATCGATTTTTTCAATAATTTCATCTTTTGCAAAAGCACTTGTAAAAGAGAGTATTAGACAGGCCGAAAGGATAATTCTGAATGTATGGAACATTTTTTATAGTATTATTATACTCAAATGTAGAGAATTTGCCCCGATGGCTATCGGGATTGAAAATGTGTCAATTTGAAAATACTATTCAGCGATAATTTTGCTGAATAATAATTTAAAAAAAACACAATTCAAAAAAACAATTTTAGATAACAATTGAGTTTTTCGAAATAAAAATTGAATATGAAAAACTACATTTACAAAGAATGTAATTGCTGTGCGAAAAAAGGACTTATTTACATAAACCTCTGTGATTCAACCAAAAATGGAGGAATTTAGTTTAGCAAAAAGTAGGAGGAGGACGTGAAAAAAGTTGAAAAGTGGAACAATCTGTTAAGCTATGAGGATAATCCGGAAAAACAGACGGTGCAATAAAAATTAAATTTGTGGTTATAGTTTCAGCCTCAGATTTAGGCTCTGCATACTGAATATCAGCACCATAAATATACGTAGAAGTCTGAATTGGTAAAACCGATTGCGTAATTTCGATTTGCTTGGGTGTTGTATCGTATTTTTGTTCGATTTTCTGAAGTCCAGGAATCACTAAACACGACAAATAACTTACCAACATAAGTATTTGAGGTATAAACGAAGCGAATATAGAACTTTCGAACATCATTATTTTGTGAAATAAAAAATTTGAGCCTTTTTGGGGACTCGAACCCCAGACCTATTCATTACGAATGAATTGCTCTACCAACTGAGCTAAAAAGGCATTTTTAAAATAATTAACGCATTACTGCTTTCATATCAATAATTTCAACCATTCCTGAGCCACTATATCTTCTCATAGCTTTTCCAAAAGCTGAAATTTTCTTTTCTGCAGTTTCTTTTAAATCAGATTTACTTTTTTTTGTTTTGATTTCTTTTTCCAAAGAAATAGTATCATTGTTTGTTTTCATGAATAGAAAAATTAAAATGGACTACAAATATAATATTTATTTGAATAAATAGCTGCATTTTTAAAGTCAAACACTCACTTTTTAATGCTATTTAATGCAGTTATTTTAAATAAAAAAGGACTAATTCAACTTAAAACTGAATTAGTCCTTTGATTATCAAGTTGGTGGAGATTATCGGACTCGAACCGATCACCTTAACACTGCCAGTGTTACGCTCTAGCCAGATGAGCTAAACCCCCGTTCTTGATTTTGAAATTGCGGTGCAAAGATAAACAAGTTTTGGAAAATAGTAGTATTTTTGTTCAAAATATTTTTACAATTATGCTAATATTCAATACTACCTACAAAGTTGCAAGCTCCATAACTACTAATTGGCTCGAATGGATACAACAAAATCACATACCATTTATGCTTTCCGATAATCAATTTAGTCGTCCACAAATTGCAAAAATTGTAGGCAGCGAAGACGAGCAAGGTGTTTCTTATTCTGTTCAGTTTTGCATTGCCAATATGCCCGCACTTATGAATTGGCACAAACATAACGCTACGCACTTTCAAAAAAGCTTTCAAAAAGCATTTGGAAACGAAGTTCAATTTTTCTCTACCGTTCTCGAAGTTATTGATAATGAATAAAGAAACAATAATTTTAGGCATCGACCCTGGAACAACAATTATGGGTTATGGCATTTTGAAAGTGAATGGCAACAAAACCGAAATGTTGGCAATGGGCGTACTCGATTTAAAAAAATATACCGACCATTACCTCAAATTGCAACGCATCTTTGCACGAACTTTATCGTTGGTCGACGAGTTTCACCCCGACTGTATGGCTATTGAAGCACCTTTTTTTGGCAAAAATGTACAATCGATGCTAAAGTTAGGTCGCGCACAAGGTGTGGCCATGTCGGCGGCTTTGTATCGCGACGTACCGATAACCGAATATGCGCCGCTGAAAATAAAAATGGCGATAACCGGAAGCGGAAGCGCTTCGAAAGAACAAGTGGCTGATATGCTTCGCCGTTATTTAAATATCCCGCAGGAACAAATGTTGCCGCAACTCGATGCAACCGATGGATTAGCAGCTGCTTACTGTCATTTTTTGCAATTAGGTCGACCCGAATCGAGTAAAGCCTACTCTGGTTGGAAAGACTTTATTGCCAAAAATCCCGAGAGAAAAAGATGATGTGGTGATGTGTTGATTTGATAATGCGATGATGTATTGAAAACTATTCTATATAAACTATTTTCTATAAACGACACACTATTTACTATAAACTGTAAACTACACACTATAAACTATGTATAAAATACTCTCTATCAACCCCGGCTCAACTTCAACAAAGTTAGCTATTTACAACGATGAGTCTGTTCAGTTCGAACACACCATTCGGCATACAATTGAAGACTTGGCTAGTTTCGAAACTGTTTTTGATCAATACGCATTTCGTGAAAAAATAATATTGAGCACATTAGCCTCCGAAGGAATTAATTTACAAGACTTTAACGCCATTGTTGGTAGGGGTGGATTGATGCGTCCTGTGGAATCGGGCACCTACGAAGTGTGTGATGCAATGATTGAAGATATGAAAACGGGGCGCGAACATGCCAGTAATTTGGGTGCTATATTAGCGCGCGAAATTTCAAAAACTATTCCCAACTGTCGGGCATTTATTGCTGACCCCGTAGTGGTTGACGAATTGCAGGATGTGGCGCGGATAAGCGGTTTGCCACAGTTTCCAAGGCGGTCGGTTTTTCATGCACTAAACCACAAGGCCATTGGAAGGAAGTATGCAAAAAGTATTCAAAGTAGTTACGAAAAACTGAATTTAGTGGTAGTGCATCTGGGTGGAGGAATTTCGGTGGCGGCACATCGCAAAGGAAAAGTGATTGATACCAATCAAGCTTTAGATGGTTTTGGTTCGTTTTCGCCCGAGCGTGCAGGAACAATCGACGCTGGAGCATTGATAAATATGTGTTTTTCGGGTGAATTTTCGAAAGACGAAATACATAAACTTTTGGTTGGGAAAGGTGGTTTGGTAGCCCATTTGGGAACAAACGATACCAAAGAAGCCACAGAACGGGTTAATAATGGCGACAAACATGCCAAATTAATTCTTGAAGCAATGGCTTATAATGTAGGTAAAGAAATTGGCGCCATGATAGCTGCCCTCGAAGGAAATGTAGATGCGGTAATTCTCACAGGCGGAATAGCTTATAATTCATTCATTGTCAATTATATAAAAAATATGATTGCACCTATTGCGAATTTAGTTGTTTATCCGGGTGAAGACGAAATGGAAGCATTGGCTCTTGCTGGCTTGCGAATTTTACGAGGCGAAAAGGCAAAATTATATGCACCTTTGCATTAAATTTATTACTTTTGCAATTTATGACCTCACCCCAACCCTCTCCTTGAGGAGAGGGAGTTGCGGCCAGCAAAAGATTAGATTTCACAAATTAAGTAATTCAGTTATATTCATTTAATAAAATAAATTTATGACAAAAATAATTTCCCCTTCGATGCTTTCGGCCGATTTCGGCAACCTACAAGCCATGTGCGAAATGATAAATGCCAGCGAAGCTGAATGGCTGCATTTCGATGTGATGGATGGCGTATTTGTACCCAATATTTCATTTGGTTTTCCGGTAATTGAAGCCGTGAAAAAGCATTGCCACAAAATGCTTGATGTACACATTATGATAGTAAAACCCGAAAAATATGTGGAAAGATTTGCAAAAGCAGGCGCAGGAATGCTAACTTTTCATTTCGAAGCTACCGAAAATCCACAACAAGTAATTGACCTAATTCGTGCCGAAGGAATAAAAGTGGGTATAAGTATTAATCCTGACATTTCTGTAAAAGTATTAGAACCATTTATCAGTCAAGTAGATATGGTTTTACTAATGTCGGTTTTTGCTGGGTTTGGTGGGCAGAAGTTTATCGAAGATACCTACAATCGTGTCGACGAACTAAAAGAAATGATTGACCGCCTCAATCCAACTTGTCTGATAGAAATTGATGGCGGAGTAACACTAGAAAATGCTCCAAAATTATATGCTCATGGCGTAAATGTTTTAGTTGCAGGAAGTACCGTTTACAATGCTCCTAATCCACAGCAAATGATTATAGACTTGAAAAACGCATAATTGACTTTGTCGTTATTTGCTTCGCGTTATTTGCCCTGCGGGCGTTATTTGCTTTGCGTTATTTGCCCTGCGGGCGTTATTAGATAGTTTTCTTAATTTCCGTATTTTTAACTCTATGAATTTTTTGCAACGAACACCTTTTTTCAGGTTATTGTTAGCATTATTATCTGGAATAATTGTATTTAGATACTTTCAATTATCTAATCTGACTATTATCATAGCAACAGTAGCAGCTTTATTGATGTTACTGTTTTCTTACTTTTTAAAAAATCTAACGCTTCAATTTCGTTTTCGCTGGATGTTTGGAAGTGCAATATTTATTTTGCTTTTCAATTTGGGTTATGTGCTTTGTCTTTTTTCGGATACAAACAGTACTTTTTATCCATTAAATGAGCAAAAAACGTTTCGGGTAACAGTGAGTTCCGCAACTATGGAAAAGCCAAAATCCTATCGTTGCGAAGTGCAGCTCAACAAAGTTTTAGACCAAAATAAATGGAAAATAGCTAACGGAAATGCAATTGTTTATTTTGAAAAAAATGATTCGGCTAAAAAATTATTAATTGGCGACGAATTAATGCTCCGAACCAAATTCAAAGAGCCTCCCGGCGCCGAAAACCCGGGTGGATTTAATTATGCTGCTTATCTCAAACAAAATAATATTAGTGCCACAGCCTACCTCAATGCTACCGATTGGTACAAAACGCCAACAATTCCTGCATTTTCAATAAAAAGAGAAGCCAATATTTTTCGTTCAAAATTGCTTGCCATTTACGAGCAATATGGCATAAAAGATTATGAATATGCAGTTCTGGCTGCGCTTACAGTTGGTTACACCGACGAATTGAGCCCCGATTTGCGTGCCAGTTACAGCGCTTCGGGTGCCATGCACATACTTTCGGTGAGTGGTTTGCATGTCGGAATTGTGTATGTTGTGATCGCATTTCTGTTGGGCTTTTTAAAGAAAAATCGCATGCAATTAGTATTGCGAGCAACATTAATTGTCTTATTTCTTTGGAGTTACGCCTTCGTTACCGGACTTTCGCCATCGGTTCTTCGTTCGGCATTAATGTTTTCGTTTGTTGCCATTGGCACATCGCTCGAACGGAAATCGCAAATTTACAATACCGTATTTATGTCGGCATTTTTTATGCTCCTTACCGAACCTAATTATATCTACAACATTGGTTTTCAGCTAAGCTACGCCGCAGTTTTGAGTATTATTATCTTCCAAAAACCATTTGCTGCCCTCCTACCCGTTCGAAATAAAGCATTAAAATGGGGGCGCGATTTGCTAAGTGTATCAATTGCTGCTCAAATTGGTACTTTACCATTTACTTTGTATTATTTTCAACAATTTCCCAATTATTTTTTACTCACAAATTTAGTTGCTATTCCACTTTCTACACTTGTTATTTATTTAGCAATCGGTCTTTTGGCAACATCATTTTTACCCACAATTTCTACAATCGTAGCAATGCTACTCAAATGGTCATTGGTGGCTCTTAACTTTTCTATCGTACAAATTCATCATTTACCACTTTCAGTTTCGACCTTTACGCTTAATTTTGCACAAGTTCTTGCAATGGTAGGAGCTATTACATTTATTTCGCTGTATTTTTATACAAAAAAAGCAAGTCCTTTACTGATTGGGTTAACTTGCATTCTACTCTTGTCCCTTTTATCTTTACAAACAACTTACAACACTTTGCATTCCGAAAAAATCATTGTTTATGCCGATTCAAAATACCTTCACGTGAACTTTATTGATAAAAATAGAAATTACATTTATTCAACAAACAATGCTGAGGCTTGGAAAATAGCCAGTCAGTATTGGAAAACAAATAAAATTGAACTGCCAGACACAACAATAAAATCAACTTTATTTCGGAATAATTATGCTAATTTTTTAGACAAACGAATTGCATTAGCCACAGAGCAAATGTGGAAAAGCCAAACAAATTCCAGCCCGTTAGAAGTGGATTTATTGATTATTGGCAACAAAACAAAGCCCAAAGCAAAGTATTTATTCGAAAACATTCATCCCAAAACAGTGGTTGTCGATAAAAGTATTTCGCCTTGGTATACCGAAAATATACGAAAAGCATGTGCCGAAAAGTCAATTACCTTTTATTCCATTGCCGAAAAAGGGGCTTACGTATATGAAATTACCCATTAAAAAAATCCCATTATTTTTTAGTACTTTTGCATTCTAAATAAAAACCATTTTTATGATTTCGAAAATAATAGCTGAAGACCTCATTCACAAGGTCCAAAAGGAACTCAATAAGGCCGAAAAAATTGTCATTGTAGTGCATGTAGGACCCGATGGCGATGCCATGGGCTCGTCGCTGGCACTGTGGCATTACCTTATGACTATCGAAAAAGAACCTGTTGTGATTGTGCCTACGGCTTTTCCAAATTTTTTGAAGTGGATGCCAGGCTCTGAAAACGTTATGGTTTACGAAGAAAAAAAAGAAGCTTGCGAACAAATTATTTCGAACGCCGAATTGATATTTACGCTGGACTTTAATGTGCCTAACCGTTTGGCAAAAATGGAAACGGTAATAATGAATGCGACTGCTCCAAAAATTTTAGTCGACCACCATTTACATCCAGGCGATTACGCTAAAGTAACTATATCGTATCCCGAAATTTCGTCGACCAGTGAATTGATTTTCAGATTGATATGCCGATTAGGCGATTTTTCGAAAATAAATTTGGCGTGCGCCGAATGTATTTATACAGGTATGATGACCGACACTGGTGCATTTACTTACAACTCCAATAAGCCCGAAATTTACACCATTATCAACGAATTGATAAAACTTGGAGTAGACAAAGACGATATTTACCGACGGGTTTTCAATAACTACTCAGCCGATCGTATGCGATTGATGGGATATGCACTTTATAAAAAAATGAAGGTTTATCCTGAATATAAGGCTGCACTAATAACTTTGTCGTTGAGTGAATTAAAGGAGTTTAATTTTCAGAATGGCGATGCCGAAGGGTTGGTAAACATGCCACTTTCAATCGACGGCGTTTTGTTTTCGGTGTTTATGCGCGAAGATTCGGATAAAATAAAAATATCATTGCGCTCGCAAGGCACTTTTCCGGCAAACAAAGTTTCGGCCGATTTGTTTAATGGTGGCGGGCATTTAAACGCTGCTGGAGGAGAAAGCTACACCACATTAGAACAAGCAATCGAAAAATTTGAATCGGCATTGCCCGATTACAAAGATTTTTTGTAAAGACCCCACCCAACCTCCCCAGAGGGGAGGAGAAGTGCGTTTATTAAACAGTTTAAAATAATTTTTTGCATCTTTCCCCTCCTTTGGAGGGGTTAGGGGAGGTGAAATATATGAAATACTTAATAATTCTAGGCGACGGTATGGCAGATGAGCCTATTGAATCGCTAAATAATAAAACCTGCTTACAAGCAGCAAATAAACCCAACATCGACAAAGTAGCGTCATTGGGTCGTAGTGGATTGGTCGATACCATTCCTGCCGGATTTGCTCCCGGCAGCGAAATTGCCAATATGAGTGTGATGGGCTATGATGTGCCCAAAGTTTTCGAAGGGCGTGGCTCGTTGGAAGCAGCAAGTATGGGAGTAACTATCCAAGAAGGCGAAATGGCCATGCGTTGCAACTTAATTTGTATCGTCGATGGAAAAATTAAGAATCACTCAGCCGGACATATCAGTAATGAAGAAGCCGAAGAGTTGATTCTTTATTTGCAAAAAGAACTTGGTAGCGAAGATGTTAACTTCTTTTCTGGGGTTTCATATCGACATTTATTGAAAATTAAAGGAGGCAAAAAGCAATTGAAATGTACTGCTCCACACGATGTGCCTGGAACCGAATTTGCCAAAGTTTTGATTAAAGCACAAAGCGAAGAAGCTGAACCAACAGCCGTTTTGCTCAACGATTTGATACTACGCTCGCAAGCCCTACTCGAAAATCATCCTGTAAATCTGAAACGAGCCGCAGCTGGCAAGGACAAAGCAAACAGCATCTGGCCTTGGTCGCCTGGATACAAACCGGATATGAAAACCTTGATGGAATTGTACGATTTAAAAAGCGGTTCGGTTATTTCGGCGGTAGATTTAATTCGCGGAATTGGTGTGTATGCTGGCTTAAAAGTAATTGAAGTAGAAGGCATTACCGGACTTTGGAATACCAACTACGAAGGAAAAGCACAAGCTGCTATCGAAGCACTTCGCACCGACGATTTTGTATACCTCCACATAGAAGCCAGCGACGAAGCAGGACACGAAGGCGATGTAGATTTGAAAATTAAAACGATAGAATTCTTAGATGCGCGCATAGTAAAACCAATTTTCGACGAAGTTTCTACTTGGGATGAGCCAGTAACTATTGCTATTTTACCCGATCATCCAACACCATGCGCTACAAAAACGCACACAAACAAACCCGTTCCGTTTATCATTTACCGTCCAGGTGAAACGCCCGACGACGTAATGGTTTACGACGAATTTGAATCAGCCAAAGGCGATTACGGCTTGCTGCGAGGAATGGAATTTATGCAAACATTGATAAAATAAAATCATCGCACACTCTTAACCCATTACTGAAGAGCACAAACTCCTGGCACTGATAACAAAAGAAACAAAAATCCCGACTCAATGGCAGCTTAAGCGTATTGCTTAGCATAACCTTAGAGTTCGGGATTATTGTTTTACAAGCAACAAATTTACATAGGCGAATCGCCAACACTGCTATTGTCTTTTTCCTTTTGATCGTCGTTGGTAATCGTTTTTTTGGTTTTCTTTACCTGAGCATTTAAATTTCCAATTCTGTACGACACATTTAATCTTAATTCAGTATTTTTGGTCAAATTTACATCGGTCTTTTGGTCGAATGTTAAATCTCCGGTTGTACTGTCCAATCCTTTTGTGGTAATAATGATATGCGAAACTGGCAAATAAACACCACTAACCGAAACCGTCAATTTCTTTTTCAGGAACTCTTTCGACAAGGCCATGTAGCTAAAATAGAACGCCGATTGTCCGCCTTGAAGATTAATTTGAGCTAAGTTGGCACCGCCGCCGGTACTGATTTTAAAATCTTTGGGCAAGGTAAAAGTACCACCTAAATAGAATCTTCCGGTAAGGCCACTGTTTTCGGAATTAATCGTTGTACTTTTCAAATCAACATAATTCAGACTTGAATTTGTGTATACATTCAACCATTTCAATCCGCGGTAACTTCCAAACACATTTAGACCAACTTGATTCTTTTGACCAATATTGCCATAGGTAATTTCCTGCACACCTGTAACACTGTTTAAAAACGAATATTGTTCGATACCATTGTTTATAAACATATAAGCAAGTTCGGCATTCAAGCTGTATTTTTGCGAAAAACTGCTGTATCCCAAAGTGATGTTATGGCTGTTTTCGGGATCCAAATCGGGTTTACCATAGCTAATGTAGTTGGGGTCGCGGCGATCGATATATGGATTAAGATAAGCAATACTTGGACGTTGAATGCGCTTGTTATAACCCAACTTGAGGCTGTTCATATCGGTGAGGCGGTACGTAACAATTGCCGATGGAACTATTGCCGGATAATCGGTGGCAAAATTGCGGGTCGAATTGTCGAATTCGGCATTTAACCAAGTATGCTCGTAGCGCAAACCACCTTTTAAACTCCACTTTTTTATATTTCCGGTGTAACTGGCATAAGCTCCCAAAATATCCTGATTATTATTAAACTGCATCACGCTGTCGGCAAAAAAAGTAGTGATTGGATTCGTAAACATATAGTAATCATAACTTTCATTGGTTTCACTACTATTCAAACGGCGAATGTATTTTGTTCCCATTTCCAATGTATGACCTTTGGTAATAGGTTTTGAATAATCAACCTGAAAAGTATGCTCGTTGGTAGCGGCAATATTATTGCTTTGAATAGTTTGCGCAAGTCCTAGTTGAGGTTTATCGATAATGTCAAGCATATTGGTTGCGGTATAATTACTGTTATTAGGCGTATTACTCAATTTGTAGGAGAAAGTCAACAATTCACCTTTAGTTTTAAACGAACGCTGATAATCGAGTCCGAAATCGGTAGAACCCCAGCTTTGTTTCTGAAAACTTGACTGCGAATACGAAAACACCTTATCTGCAGCTTCAAAGTTTTCGGTGGTAGCCGTGGTATTACTTTCAGGACGACCAAATCGGCGGTTAAACGAAAATGTAAACAAATTCAGCGTATCGAGTTCGTAGCTCAATTGCCCGCTACCAAACTGCATGGGCGTATTGTTGTTTACGGTTGCTACCTGCGTCCCCTTAGTGTAAGGTGCACCTGTCATGTAATTATTTCTTTCCGATGTTGTAACTACCGGAAACTGCTTGAAAATGTTGTAATTATAGTTTCCCGAAAAACTGAATTTGCCTTTTTGCACCATTAAGTTTAATCCACCACCTACTGAACCACGCGTAGAACCTTGCGCATTTATAGTTGCAGAATATCCTTGTGCCGAAGTATTTTGCAAGGTAACAATATTGAGAATCCCTCCCACTCCTTCGGCATCGTATTTTGCACCGGGCTGCGTTATCACTTCAATATTTTTCACCATATTAGCCGGCATACTTTTCAGTATCAGTCCCGGATTGTTGTTGAACATATTGGTAGGTTTGCCATTCAGGAAAAATTTGAAATTAGACGAACCCTGAACTTGTATATTATCCTGACCATCAACAGTAACCATGGGCACTTTACGTAACATATCGAGCACAGTCGAAGTTTTCGATTCCGGGTCTTGTTCAGCATCGTAGGTTATTTTATCGGCTTCTGCTTTAATCAATGGTTTCATCGCAACAACGCTTAATTCATTGAGCGACTGCTGACTGCCACTAAGTCCAATTTTGCCAAGTTGTATTGTATTAGTCGTAGCATCTACCGTAAAATTCCGTTTAGCTGGTGCTTTACCCACATACGATACAATTAATGTATAATTGCCAGGCGCTTTTAAATCACCCGAAAAGTTACCATCAATATCGCTGGCAAAGCGGGCAATTGCCTGTTGTGGATTTTTAGTTAATACAATTGAACAGGTGGAATAAGGCAACGTTTCCTGCGACAAGGAGTCGACTACCTGACCTTTAACGCTAAATTTAGCTGACTGATTTTGAGCCGTCATGAAAAGTGGTACTAATAAGCATAGTACTAAAAATATCTTTTTCATTGTTTGTGGAATTTAATTTATGTTGTTTCATTATATCGACGACAAAAATAGAATGAATAATTGAATTGCACAAATATATCGATAATTATTTATTATTTATCGATATATTTTTCAGCTATTTCAACAAAAACAACTTTAATCAGGTTAACTTTGTGTTTCAAAATTATTTAATTTTCAAATTAGTTATAAATTATAGAATTTAGTTTATTATAAAATATGTTATACGTTGCAAAATGCAAAAGTTGACTAATTTTCAATATGCCGACAGTATGGCTGTTACCGCAATAAAAATGGAGCGTACAATGCACCGAAACAACTACAGTTACGAATTTTCCCGTTCCTTTCGCCTGATTCGTCGCGTAGTGGTGTTGCGTAGTTGCGTACGAGCCGATTTCAAAAAAACATTTATCCTATTCACATGGTTCGAAATATCCACTTCGGGATGGATAAACTTATAAGCATCAATTAGTTTCAGATACATTCGAATCTCTGCTATTAGTTTTTCTTTGGTAGGTATAGTAGTGTTTGGTGCCGGTTTATCTGCCTGTTGGAGTTTCTGTTTTTCAAGCAATGCATCAATTTTAGCATCCGTTTCGTTCAACTTATCCATATAGCGCATTAAACCCAATTCGGTTAAGGCTTGTTTAAACTTGTTGTCATATTTGAGTTCACTATTGATGGAATAAATAGCTAAAGATTTATTGAAAATAATGCTGCGCGAATAGTTTTTAAGTTGT
This sequence comes from Paludibacter sp., assembly GCA_020049335.1. Classification (GTDB taxonomy): domain Bacteria; phylum Bacteroidota; class Bacteroidia; order Bacteroidales; family Paludibacteraceae; genus Paludibacter. The sequence goes on from JAIFKX010000226.1 coordinate 13,973, forward strand.
TTCGTTAACCAAACACAAGCAAACATAGCCCCTTTTATTTCCTCAAATTGCGCATATTGCAGCGCCTTTATCTGAAAAAGCAAAGCAGCAATCAGCTTATCGTTGGCAGCACGCAGTTTTGTAATTTCGTTGGTATAGGGTTGCTTACGTTGCTTTTTCTGTAATACATTAGTCAGCGCTTTCAGACTTTTAAGTCGAACAAAAGCAGCATCAATTTCCGGTATTGAAGTTTTTTCGAAGTAGCTATCATTTGTAAGTTCCAAAAACAATGCATTCAAATCCGAATTCTTCATTCTATCGAACCGAACAATAATAAAACAACTCTTCATAGCATTAAAATATTTAATTATTGAGACAAAATAGTTTTTCGGATACTAAAAATAAGTTTGATTACATACAATATCTTTGCATTGATGCATAATAATCAATTTAAAATGATCAAAAATCATCCGCCGGAACACAATATTTACATTATATTGAATAAAGAATCGTTGTCGGAACACAATAATAATGTTCCGTAAATAGAAAACTATGAAGATTTATACAATTATACTTTTCCGGATTGATAAATTGAAAAGAAATACACAATATTCCAATGCAAAGTTATATAAAAACTGTGTGGGAATGAAATATATAAGTCTATGTTTATAGAAAAGCTTTTGGGAAGGTATAACTCTCGATACACATTACTCATTTTGCAAAGTGCAAACATAGCTTGTATGTCTACATCAATCATTTTACATTTATAAAATAATCCATGTAGTATTACATTAATGGATTTAATTTGTTGGAATTAACGATGTAGAATAACATCTATGTGTGGGACTATTCAAAATTCAAAAAGCAACAATACATCTATTACTTTTAACCTAAATAATGCAATGAAAGCAATTACAACTATCGTTCGGAAAAACACAAGCCATACAATCGAAACCAGCATTTTGCCTAAAAACTTACACCCTCAAAACACAATGCAAATATACATTTATTTTGGCATACAAACAAGAAACAAATCATTTTTTTTGTAAAAGAGAAAAAAATGGTTTATCTTTGTGGGAGAAAAAATAAATCTTAATAATGAATTATTGAGTTTTTAGGATTTATGATTTTTTTTGTAAATTATCAATATGTAAAAAAATATTTAATATGAATAGTCCTTTATTGATATGTCTTACCTCTACACGTAATTATGGTTGGGTAACAGGTGCATTTTTAAAAGCAAATAGTTTATGGGCTGACTATATCATTATGGTTGATCAAATGTCAACTGATGGAACACGCGAAATGGCAATAAACAACCCTAAAGTTATTTTGCTTGACAATGAAGACATGAGTTATAGTGAAACTAAACGCTCAGAAATGGCTATTAATAGAGCAAGAGAAATTGAAGGTGATAAAATACTTATTTATCTTGCAATAGATGAAGTTTTATCGGCAAATTATTTTGAAACAAACGATTGGGAAAGAATACTTAATTCAAAACCTGGTGATGTATTTTGCATGTATTGGGCAAATTTGATATCTGATAAAAAACATTTTTTTTCAATGAATCAAACTGATGGGTCAACTTTATGGATGGCTCGCATTTTTCATGATGATGGCGTTACACCTTATGATAACGAAGGGCTTGACATGCATACTCATTGTATACCTTACCCAAAAGAAAATGTAAAAGAATTTTATGTAAATGATTTCACCATTTTGCATTTTAGTTTTTTTAGCGAAAAATGGAATATAGCAAAACAACGATTTTACCAATTTGTAGATTTTGACAAAAACAAAAGATCAATTATTAAACTTAGTAGAATGTATAAGAGGCCATCTAATTGGGAAATAAAAGAAATTCCTAAATCATGGATATATAATGAAACAGTCAACAATTTTAATCTTTTTGATGAGGTTAACACAGATAATATTCCTATTTTAGATTATGCTATACTTGATTTTATAAAATCAAATGGTATAATGAGATATAGAAAGCTCAATGTTTGGGATGACTCTTTTTTGAAAAACTTCAAAATAAATGACCCTAGAAATCAATTTGATAAAATAATACATTTTTATTTAAATACAACTTCTAACCACACAAATAATATTTTCATTCGAGTAATTGATAAAATTTTAAAAAAAATTGGGCTATAAATATGAAAATATATCAATTCCCTAATTTAGTTGAAAATCCAATAATATCAGTTGTAATACCTTCATATAATAGAGTAACCTCATTAAAAGAAACAATTAATTCTATTCTTAATCAGAATTTTGAGTTAGAGTTTGAAATTATTATTGGAGATGATTTCAGTACTG
>JAIFKX010000205.1 GCA_020049335.1 Paludibacter sp.
TCGTAATTGATATTGGGAACAAATGCTACTTTTGCATTTAAAAAAATTGGAAATATATTTTCTCTAATTAAAAGTGTTGAGATAATATACTTGAATATCTTATCATCTAATCCTCTTCGTTTATGTTCGATATTAATTTTAGACTTTTTGATTTCTAAATATATATCCCAGCCTTTCTTAATGAAATCTGACGGAATAGAGTATTTTAATAACGTCATTTTAGAAAACAATTCTTCAAAAATCAATAAAGTAATTTTGTCTCGTGTTTTAAACATACTTGAGTCCATATAAATATCTATAATTTAGTTATTTGTTTTTCAATATATTACGTAATTGAAAAATACTAATTCTTGTAAATTAATTAGTCTTAAAAAAAACAGAAAACATAACAATGAATTTCATCAATTTCATTTTTTAAAAATATTTTGATAATGATAGTCCAAAAAATCTTTTGAAGGTGAAAATTTATCAGGTAAAATAATTGATTTGTTGTTGTATTTTGTAAAAAAATCTTTTACAGCATCTTCATTGATAAAATCATTAAAATACTTTGAAATTAAGACTTTAAAATCTGGGGTAATTGTTATAAAACCTCTATCAAAAGCTTTATCGTGTATTGAATTCAAGCATAAACCGTTGTGAGGATTTAAACGATTTTTATCATCCTTTTTCCATGGAATAATATGACTGGCAACTAAAAAATCAGGTATTGATAATCCTGTAATACAGCACCTTTGATTGTATGATGATAAAATAGTACTTCTGAAAAACGATTGATTAACTCTGGCTTTAATAGTGGTTTCTCGTTCCTTTCCAAGAGGTAAGTCTTCTATGTCAAATTCAACAATCTCTTCAATAGTTTTATTTTGAAATTTTGCTAATAACACTTCGCTTTCAAAAGCAAGTTTTTCCCAGTTTCCATTAAACTCCTCCCAAACAACTTCTTCAAGCTTTGCTCCGTTCACTAAACCAGTAATACCTTGTTTTTTAAGTTCGGGGTCTAATCGTCCAATGTTACCAACTTTCATATTAAGCGCTGAAGGTGAACGACCAATTATATTCGCATATTTAATAATGATTGGATTTGTTTTACTACTACTTTTAAATAGAATCTTACAATACACATTAAATGCAATTATTGTTTCCTCTTTTGTCCAATCATTTTTCTTTGCCATCTTTTGTTTCTAATATTTCAAGGTTTTCTACACTATAATCAGATAAAATCCTATCTAATAACTCTTTAGTAAAATCAGAACTACCTGATAAAATAAAGCTGAAAATTTCAACTCTATCATCTACGGTCAATTCGTTTAACTTTTCGTCATCTCGAAAGAAATTCATAAAATCATCTCTCGATATTTTTTTGTAATTTTCCATTTTGGTGGCAATTTATATTTTGTAGAGTGCTTCTTTAAACGCATCGCATTTGGTGTAAGTACTTAATTCAGGCATAATAAATGGTTTTATGTTGGTTAGTATCTTTGTTTTTTCAACCCCACAAAACTACAAAAAACTTTTCACATTTTGCCGTATTTGTTACTGAAAAAAAACCGAAATAAATCAAACTTCGGTATTTATATTCTGGTGCCCCCGATGCTCGGGATGTACCAGCTGAACCTGCTATTCAGCCAAAACGACCTCTGCACCCGTCGCAAGGCTTATCTTCACAGTAAATTGTCAGTCGGCGACGGCTTTTACCCCACAAAGGCTTCCTTGTCATCCAGATTGTAGTGCAACGTAGCGAAGGATATAAAGGCGACTTTACTATTCCACCATATAAATCTTCGCTTTTACCTTCAACCAGGCGTTCAGGCGTTTGGCCGATTCTACGCGGCAGAAGAAGGCTTTGCCAGCATCCATTAGGCGGGAGATTACTATGTTGTGTTCCATAGGTATCCATCCGAGGCGGGTGTTGTTGAGATAAATGCCAATGGCGAGTTTGTCGTGCTTGTTTTGGGGTTGGCGTATCATTTTCAGCACGGTATCGGGCAGCAAAAGCGGTTCGAGCGTTTCGGTTTCGGTGCAAAAGCTGGTGCCTGCCACTACAATATCGAGCAGGTAAATTTCGCGGCTAAAGGGAGCTAATGCATCCACGCCACCACTTCCAATAAGTTCCAGTAATTCAGGAGTAAGTTTAACTATTTCGTTCATATTATGACCCCTAACCCCTAAAGGGGAATTAAGTTAGTTATGTCTTGTATGTTTTTTATATTCATTGTATTTCTTCATGTACTTCAAATTTGCACCTACTCAAATTTAGTTGTCTGGGGCTCCCATCTTATTCCCCTTTAGGGGTTAGGGGTAGTTCTATTTCAACACCTGAGGTTTCCATTCGTCCATTAATAAAAGGTATTCTGAGTATTTTTTCTTTTCGGTAGTGAGCAGTTCAATATCGGAGTTGAGGCTTTGCTGCTCGCCAGCTATCCAGCGTTCGTCGGCCAGCTTATCGCGAAACGAAAAAGGAAACTTCGCCTCCAGTTCAATAATTTGACTTTTTAGTTTATCTACATTTCCGCTTAGTTTTTCAACTTTCGCATTCAGGTTATCGAAACTCATTTCGGGTGCAGCCGTTTTCAGGTCGATACTAAGCAAAATGGCATTGAGCATATCGAGGTTAGCCATATCGTAGGCGGCCTGCGCTTTGAGCAAGAGGTCTTTTTCGTGTTCGGTGCAGTTGGGGTTCACGTCGGGGTGCAGTTTTTTCACTATCAGCACATACACTTCTTTAATTTTTTGAGTAATGTGTGGTGGTAAAAAGCTACTGTCGGTGAGGAACTTTTTGGCCTTTTTGAGTTGCTCGCTTTCGAGAGCAATTTTTTTCAGATATTCGTCGAACTGCTTGGCAATTTTCTTTTCCACCGCACTTTTATCGGGGTAAATATTCTGATTAATATAGGCTTGCATAAGCTGTATACGCTGCACCAGCATTTTTATTTCGGTGCGGAGGCAAAACTTTTGGTGCTGCAACTGCCCAATAGCATTGAGGTAAATGGCAGTTAAATAGTGCTCCTCGTAAGTCAGCATCTCATTTTTTTGCGAAAACAAATCGGCAAATTCCTTGCACAACAGCTGGTATTGCAGGTGCAGCATTTTTTGTTCGGGTGTTTGGTCGGGAAGCATCATGTATGTTGGTTTTTAAAATCAAACTCTTCATTTATCTTTGCATAGCGGTATTCGTAGGCAAGCGTAATATCACCTTTATTCGTAACGTATAATTTTGGCTGGTGAGATTTTCGAAATGAGATACGATGGTGCAATCATCATTAAAATTGAAGCTACAAAAGTACCCACATTGAGAAGAATTAGATATGTCCAATTAAAAACTATTGGTACATACGACACATAATACATTTCGGGGTCGAGCGGAAGAATATGTGTAAAATATTGCAATGCACAGAATGACAGTCCAATAACATTACCCCATAACATGCCTTTTCCGATAAGAAATACCGCATAATACAAAAAAATCTTGCGTACCGACCAATTAGTGGCTCCCACCGATTTCAGAATTCCTATCATATTGGTACGCTCCAAAATAAGAATTAGCAAGCCCGAAATCATGTTGAAACCAGCTACGGCAAGCATTAGCGAAAGAATTACCCACACATTGACATCTAACAAATCGAGCCATCCAAAAAGCTGTGGAGTGAGATCTTTTATTGTTTGAACGTAGTATTGTTGACTTTTTTCGCTGGTAACGCTTTGTTGTACATATAAATTTAGTTCATTAGCAATACTTTCCATTTTATCAAAATCGGTAAGTAACACTTCGTAGCCACTATACTGACTACTCTCCCACCCGCTCAAGCGCTGAATGTGACGCACATCAGTTAGTATAAATAGCTTATCGTATTCTACAAAATTGGTAGAATAAATCCCTGTTATGGTAAATTTTCGAGCTTTTATTTGCTCTTTAATGAAGTAAGTAAAAAAGCTATCGCCCACTTTGAGGCGAAGCATGTCGGCAAGATGTTTTGAAATTAGAATGTTATTTTGCAATGAATCGGTGAGTTGTAAGGTGTCGCCTTCGACCAACTGACTACGAAAGAAAGTCCAATTAAAATGACGGTCAATACCTTTGAGCACTATGCCTTGAAAGTCTTCTTGCGTTTTTATAATTCCAGGTTTTGTAGCATAAAGTTGCACAGACTTAACGCCATTTATCAACGCCAACGAATCGGCAAAATGGGGATCGAAAGTAATGGGATTTGTCTCAAAAGTATTGTTGCTATCGTAATTACTAATGCGTATATGGCCACCAAAACCCACCACTTTATTGCGTATTTCCTGCTTGAAACCAATAACAACACCTACGGCAATAATCATTACCGCCATACCCAGCGCAATAGCAATAATAGCAATACGAACAGCAGGACGGGAAACGTTCTTCCTGCCCTGCTGAAAATGGATTCGTTTAGCTATAAAATACTCGAGCATTGGTTAATTGGTTAATTGGTTGATTGGTTGATTGGTTGATTGGTTGATTGGTTGATTGGTTGATTGGTTGATTGGTTGATTGGTTGATTGGTTGATTGGTTGATTGGTTGATTGGTTGATTGGTTGATTGGTTCATCGGTTAATTAGTTAATCAGTACTTCCGATAGCTATTGGGACACATTATCACTTCAACACATCAATTCTTCCTTCCCGGATACACTTCCAATGCCTTTTGAAGCACAATAAGCGCATGTTTCAAATCGTCTTTGTCCAACACATAAGCAATACGCACTTCGTCTTTGCCCATTCCGGGGATGGTATAAAAGCCCGAAGCAGGTGCCATCATTACGGTATGTCCTTCATACTCAAAATCGGACAGCAGCCAAGCACAAAACACATCGGCATCGTCAATTGGTAAACGAGCTACGGTGTAAAAAGCGCCCATCGGGATAGGCGAATACACACCCGGAATGCGGTTCAAACCATCAATCAGAAACTTACGACGCTCCACATATTCGTTGTAAGTGTCGAGCATATATTCGGGCGAAGCATTCATGGCAGCTTCGGAAGCTATTTGTCCCAACAAAGGCGGGCTCAATCGTGCCTGACAGAATTTAATGACGTTTTTCTTGACGTCGGTATTTTTGGTTACAATAGCACCAACACGCACACCAGTCATGCTGTAACGTTTCGAAACTGAATCAATCAACACCACATTATCTTCAATGCCATCGAGATGGAAAGCCGAAATATAGGGCGCACCCGTGTAACAAAACTCGCGATACACTTCGTCGGAAAACAAATACAAGTCGTATTTTTTTACCAAATCGCGTATTTTATTCATTTCGGAGCGTGTATAAAGGTAACCTGTTGGGTTATTGGGGTTACATATCAGAATTCCCTTTGTTTTGGGCGTAATCATTTCTTCGAAGCGGTCTACATGAGGTAGCGCAAAGCCCTCTTCGATGGTAGAAACCACCGGTTTTACAATCGCACCCGCAGCAATAGCAAAAGCGGTGTAATTGGCATAAGCAGGCTCGGGCACAATAATTTCGTCGCCCGGATCGAGGCAGCTCATAAATGCAAAGTTTACCGCCTCCGAACCTCCCGTAGTGATAATAATATCTTGCTCTGTAACGTCGATATTGAATGTATGATAGTAGGCTGCCAGTTTGGTTTTCAGGCTTTTAATACCATCGCTGGGACTGTATTCGAGCACAGTGCGGTCGATATTACGAATAGCATCCAACGCTTCCTGTGGCGTTTTTAAGTCGGGCTGACCGATATTTAAATGGTAAACTTTTATTCCGCGAGCCTTTGCTTTGTCCGATAGCGGTACTAATTTACGAATGGGCGATTCGGGCATTGCCTGTCCGCGCTGTGATGTTTGTGGCATTCTGTAGTGTATTTTTCAGATTCAATTCAGAATATTATATTCTGATAGTGATTTTGCTTTCTAAATAATAATTTGGTGTGCAAAAGTAATTAAATTTAACCAAATTATAAAGAATAAGGCAATAAAAAAAGTGATAGCCTCACTTTTGGAGAGGCTATCACTTCAACTATAATGCTGTTTGTAAAATATCCACTAACCATTTCCAGCATTTTTGTGTGGAGCTAATGCTCAACCGCTCATCCGGTGAATGCACGCCAGCCATTTGAGGACCTATTGAAATCATATCCAAATGAGGGTATTTTTCGAGAAAAAGTCCACATTCTAAACCAGCGTGAATGGCTTTAATCTGTGCTTTTTCATGAAATAATTTTGTATAACTCGCTTCAGCAATTTTCAGCATATCCGATTTGATATTCGGCTTCCAACCCGGATAACCATCGCCATGGGTTACTATTGCGCCAGCCAACAAAAATACCGATTCTACCTGATTGGCAATATCATATTTTGCACTTTCAATTGAACTTCGCTGACTTGTAGTGATAAGGATCTGATTATCAGGCTTCATTTTTACCGAAGCAAGATTGGTAGACGTTTCAACCAAGTCGGGCATATCTTTACTCATCGCCACTACACCATGCGGACAAGCATACAAAGCATGCAGCAATTTATCTGAAAGAGCTTTGGAAATGGCCTTTTCGGGCAATTTTTCCGATTCGAGCGTAAGATTCATAGTTGGTTCGGCTTCGCCAAATTCTTTTTCCAAGTCGGCAATGTAATGATTTAGCTCTACGCGTACATTTTCCTTTTCCGACCAAGGAACCGACACCTTAGCCGTAGCTTCGCGCGCAATGGCATTGCGGAGATTACCACCATTAATGGCGTGCAAGTGCAAATCAGTTTTCCGATTGATGTTCCAAAGGTAACGATTAAGAATTTTATTTGCATTGCCTCTTCCGCGATGAATATCGTCGCCCGAATGCCCACCTTTTAAGCCATTTACGGTTACTGTAAACGCAAAATAACCTTCGGGGGAATTTTCTTCGGTGTAAGCAAGCGTAGCAGTTGAATCGACTCCACCAGCGCAACCAATAAAAATAACACCATCGTCTTCCGAATCGAGATTGATAAGCACATCACCATGTAATAGTTTGCTATCCAAAGCAAAAGCACCAGTGAGACCCGTTTCTTCGTCGCTTGTAAATAAGCATTCCAATGCAGGATGTTTCAAATTTGTAGCACTTAGCACTGCCAACATCAAAGCTATTCCAATGCCATTATCTCCGCCAAGCGTTGTTCCGCGGGCTTTTACCCAATCGTCCTCAATATATGTTTGGATAGGGTCGGTATCGAAATTGAACACCGTATCGTTGTTTTTTTCGCACACCATATCGGTATGTCCTTGCATGATAATGCGTTTTGCATTTTCGTAGCCGGGAGTTGCAGGTTTGCAAATCAACACATTACCTGCTCCATCAATTTTATATTCTAATTGGTGTGTTTCGCTAAATGCTTTAAGATAAGCAATTATTTTTTCTTCCTTTTTCGAAGGTCGTGGAATTTGAGTTATTTCGTGGAAATATGTCCACAAAGCAATGGGTTCTAATTTTTTCATAATAATAATATTTGTCCTTTTAAAAATAATTTATTTTTTTACTTATAGAAATAAGTAAGTGGAATAAAATAATGTCGAATATTTCTATTTATTGCAGACCGCAGTTCCCTCTCCTCAAGGAGCATAGCCGTCAAGCTAATTTTGCATATTTCCGCCCCAAGCCCCTCCCGTCTGCGTCGGGATAAATTGCGGGGTGTTGATTAGTTTCGTCTCTGAAAAACAACCAATCTGATATTGTAATTATCAATACTAATTTCTGTTCCCCTT
>JAIFKX010000137.1 GCA_020049335.1 Paludibacter sp.
TCGCTTATCATCTTAGTGGGGTTTGGGAAACGTTTTGGGTCAAATTCCTGACTTCCCCATTGGTCTTCTTTCCAGTAAAACCAGTCCATAACGATATTGTCGATTGGGATTTGACGCTGACGGAATTCTTTCAAAGTTCCCACAATTTCGTCCTGCGTTTTGTAACGCTCGCGACTTTGCCAAAAGCCCATGGCCCACGCAGGCATTATGGGAGCTTTTCCTGTAATGTTTCGGTAGCCACTAATCACTTCGTCCATAGAGTTTCCGGCAATGAAATAGTAGTTAATTTCGTTGCCCATTTCGCTCCACCAAGCCATTTTGTTTTGTTCCAAAGGGCTCACAGGGCTCAATGCTTTTAGCCCCAAGTAAGCGCCACCATCGGGTTTCCACTCAATTTTTACAGGCACGCGCACACCTGCTTTGAGGTCGACAGTAAACTTATAACTATTCGGATTCCAAGCCGTACGCCAACGCTCGGGAACAACTAATTCGTTGTTTATAAACACTTTGGTATAACCTGCATAATAAAGAATAAAACGAAAAATGCCCGATTCGGTTGGTTCAATACTTCCTTCCCACAAAATGGTGGAATTGGCAAACTGGAAACCTTCGGGGAAATTCTTTTGTGTTTCGAGGTTTTCGTAGTCGATAATACTTTCGGGGCGCGTGCAATACACTTTGTTCGGATCCGAATTGGTCATGTAGGTAGCGGTTAAACCTTTTTCCACGCCATTTTTATCGTACAGTTTAAACTGATTCATTTGGGCATAATCGCGTTTATCGCCAAATTTTGACAGCGAATAATTATCCCACAACAAGCCGTAGTTTTTGTTCGAAATAACAAAAGGTACCGACACTTTGGTATTGTATTGAAACAAAGTTTCGTTTTTACCTTTGTAATTAAACTCGTCCGATTGATGTTGTCCCAAACCGTAAAATGCCTCATCGTCGGGCGAGTTGAATTTTTGCGATAACGTATAACCCTTTGTTCCTTCAACTGTTATAGATGCAAATTGCTTGGCATCTCCCTTGCTTTCGCTCAGCAAGCGTTTTCCCTTTTTATCAGAAAAAGCAATTTCGCCGGTTTTTAAACTGACTGCGGCAGTAAGTTCTGTTGTTTTCAAGTACAAACTATCCCCTTTAGTGTTTACTTTCCATTTCGAGTGAGCATCAAAAGGTTTCACAGAAATCAGGCTTTTTTCAGCCGAAAAAGCTTTTTCGGGCGTTGCTTTTACCTGAATAATTTTGTTGTTAACGACTGAGAGTTGCACCATAGAGGCAGCCGATTTTTGCTGCGGATATACAATAACGCCATCGGTTGTTTTTTGAAATGCCGGCTGAGCTGTAAGTGATACAGCTAAAAAACCCAGACATATACCTAAAAGATTTCTTTTCATATCCAATTATCTGCCCCCTAACCCCCTAAAGGAGGAATTGAAGCTACTTTAAATTATTAATTTTATATTTATATCTGCACCTGACCCCTGACCCCTAACCCACTAAAGGGGGAATTAAGTTAGTATCGTCAATTATATCTGCCCCTAACCCCTCCCGCTCAAAGCGGGATAAATTGCAGGGAATTAAGTTAGCGTAGTGTATTATCTCTGCCCCTAACCCCTAAAGGGGAATTAAGTTAGTATCGTCAATTTTCTTATAATACAAGACGATGGTAATATTTCTTTTCCCCTTTAGGGGTTAGGGGCAGTTTTTATTCTAATTGCCAATCCGCCACCTTCGGCCAATTGGTAGTTTATTTTCGTGCTATTATTCACTTTTATCACGTCGCGTTTATAATCCGTACCGTTGCGACCTGCATTTACACCATCCGAAAAAACTTCCGCCTCGTAATTTCCTTCAGGCAAAAACGAAAAGTCGATAGCAATTTTTTGCGCATTCCAATTGGTGAGTGCTCCCACAAACCAGGTTTTTCCGCTTCGGCGAGCAATAGCAAGGTAGCTGCCCACTTTACCATCTAAGGCTATTGTTTCGTCGAAAACTGTTGGCACTTTGGCAATAAAATCCGTGCATTCCTGATCGTTCATATACGCAGTCGGGTTGTCGGCAAGCATTTGTAGTGGCGCTTCGTAAGCCACATACATGGCCATTTGGTGGCAGCGTGTACCCTGACTCATTGGGTTGTCGTTAATAGGACGGAAGCAACTTTTTGCTGCATTGCGCATGGCTCCAGGCGTATAATCGATAGGTCCGGCAAGCATGCGAATAAATGGCATGGTAACATCGTATAGCGGCGCATCGTAGTTGTGCCATTTGCTATTCTCAAGACCACGCACACCTTCAAAGTTCAATACATTGGGGTAGGTTATATTCATACCAGCCGACTTGAACATACCGTGATAGTCGAGCACCAATTTGTGTTTTGCTGCTTTTTCGGCAATTTCGTAGCACGAGCGCACCATTTTTTGGTCGTCGCGGTCGATAAAATCAATTTTAAACCCTTTGATGCCCATAGCAGCGTATTTTGCAAATGCCTCGTCCACAACCGGATAAATACCACGCCAACTTGCCCAAAGGATAATGTCCACATTTTTGGCACGACCATAATCAATCAATTCCTGTAATTGAATAGCAGGTGCAATTTTCATGGGTTCAACCGCCGACACCGACCAACCTTCGTCCATTACTATGTATTCAATGCCGTTTTTCGCTGCAAAGTCGATGTAATATTTATAGGTTTGTGTATTAACACCGGCCTTAAAATCCACACCCGTAATGTTCCAGAAATTCCACCAATCCCAAGCCACTTTGCCAGCTTTAATCCACGAAGTATCAGTAATTTTGGAAGGTGTGGATAGTTTATACACCATGTCGTTGTTCAATAATTCTTTATCCGAAGCCGAAATAATAGCCACACGCCATGGGAATTGATGTGTTCCGTTTACCTTTGCAATATAATTAGCACGTTTGGTGGGCATAAGATTCAATTTTGCAAAACCACCAATTTTTTCTTCTATTGGATAGGGTGCAAACTCTCCAACAAAGCCTTTTTTGCTCAATTTGTTTACCGTCAAAAACATGCCCGGATAATCCTGTAAATCAGCCTCTAACAATGCTACTTTTTTGCCATTTTTCGCATCTACAAGCAGTGGAGTAAGCGAAAGCGAATCGTTTTTGAGTTGCGAAATGCGTAATTGGTCATACAACGATTCGAAAGCTGTGCAGTAACGCTCATTATCGCGCAATTCACGAATGTAGGGTATAAAACAGTTATAATCAGCATCAAAATTAAAGTTAGCTTTTTCCGAAATAATAGTTTGTTCCTGTTTCCGGTTTAGCACAAAGCGATACGCCACACCATCGTTGTAAGCTCTGAAAATCAGTCCCCAATTGCCTTTGAAGCTGAAAGTGAGTTGGTTGTATTGGTTTGCAATTACTTTCTTTTTGTAAAATAATGCATTGATTTTTGTGTCGACCGATTGATTCACAGCTTTAAGCACATTCGGTTTTTCGCCCAGCACCTCGCCGGCATTTACAGTAAGTGCAAGTTCGGATGGTGCCAGCATTACATCTTTATCATGTAATACCGACCAAGTGATTTTGTCGGAAATCTCAATTGTTACACCGATTTTCTTGTCGGGTGATTGAAGCGAGTAAGTTTTAGCAGTTGCAGCAAAAGTGCTGAATGCAAGTGCTATTAGCAGAAAACTGCCCCCTAACCCCCTAAAGGGGGAATATGCCGCTAACCCCTCCCGTCTGCGTCGGGATAAATTGCGGGGAACTAAGTTACTTTTGTTTCTGAAATTTTTTATTAACACATTCATTTTATACAAGTTTTATAAGCCTGAAAGGCTTGAATATGATTAGCCACAGGTGAAACCTGTGGATGATAAATAAGATTTATAACGCAAACCCTGAAAGGGTTTAATATCACAAAGTTTTATAATTCAACCCCTGCGGGGTTGTAAAGATTCCGCATTTTCATATCCATGGGTTTTACCCATGGTTATTCATATTTAAGCCCTTCAGGCTTATAAAGAATACCATATCATAAATCAAACAAAGGTGCAGCGCACCGAAACATTTGTAGAAAACAGACAACACATCACTCTAAGGTGCAGCGCACCGAAATATATTTTTTACAATGAAATTGAGAGCATCTTTCTCAATCGTATATCCTCCGACGAACTCCCCACCTGAAATTCGATATCGCCCTGTGGAATTTCGAATTTGTTTGTTGTCAGATTCCACAGTTTCAAATCTTCTGTTTTTATTTCTATCTCAATAATTTTTGTTTCGCCTTTGGCAATGCTTATACGCTTAAAACCTTTTAAGCGTTTTGTAGCTTTATCGCCCGGCAATTTCACATACACCTGCACCACTTCTTCGCCATCGTAATTACCTGTATTTTCAACTTTTAGCTTTACAATAAAATCCTGATTTTCTAATTTCTTTTTTTCTATTTTCTTGGTTGCTGAGCCTGTCGAAGCACTAATTTCCAAATCCCGATAAACAAATGTAGTATAACTCAATCCATATCCAAAGGGATAAAGTGGTTTTTCTTTGGCATACATATAGGTGCGACCGTTGCGAATGTCGTAATCGAGCATGGCTGGTAGGTGGTCGATGCTACTTGCCCAAGTTTGTGTGGTACGACCAGCCGGATTAAAATTTCCAAAAAGCACATCGGCCACAGCGTTTCCCAGCTCCTGACACGATTGTGTAATATGCAGAATAGCAGGCAAATGCTCGTTGCTCCAGTTAATGGAGTACGGAAAACTGCTGATTAATGTGAGTACGGTATTCGGGTTAGCTTTGTACACCAATTTCACTAAATCTTCCTGTTCGAGGGTAATGGCTGCTCGGTCCACATCTTCGCGACCTTCGCCGGCAATCACACTTTTTCCCCAAGGTGCCACGCCCCAATCGGGACTGCAAGTAGGTTCATTGCCTACGCACACTATTGCCACATCAGCCCAGGCAGCTGCTCGGGTGGCTTCGTCCATGCGGTCGGTGCGGGCGTAGCGAACTTCAATATCGGTGCCAGCTACGGCATTTTTTATGCCTTGTAATGCCGACACTTTGTAAGCTGGCGTTCCGCTGTACCAATCCTCAATCACCTCATCCGCACGATTGCCAATAACTGCTATGCGTTTGATTTTTTGCTTGTTAAGTGGAAGCGTTTGTTTTTCGTTTTTGAGTAATACCACCGATTTATTAGCCACCAAGCGTACCAAAGCTTTGGTTTCGGTTTTTGTCCATGGCGCAACGGTATCAGTTATACCAATATTACTATAGGGATTTTTATCCGAATTATCCAGCATGCCCAATTTTAGCATTACACGCAAATTACCTTTTATATTGGGCTCTAAATCTTTTTCGGTAAGTAGTCCGTTTTTAATAGCATTGATCAATGCCGATTTATAATCGTCCAAAAAGCGTGTTGTACCCGCATGTATACATGCTTTTGCAGCATCTTCCAAGTTGTCGAACTTTTTATGCGTGTTTTTCAGTTGCTGAAATGCGCCACCATCTGTTAGTATAATGCCATCGAATTTCCATTCTTTTTGTAAAATATCTTTCAAAACAGGATGGTAAGTACACGGAATGCCATTGTAGGCATTGTAGGCTGTCATCAATGCATTGGAACCGGCTTGCATTCCCCGCCAAAACGGATAGGCATAATATTCTCTAAAAAGCGCAGCGTCGAAATCCGACGAAGTTTCGGCACGTCCAAATTCGTTACTATTGGCCAAAAAATGTTTCATAAGCGATGCTGTACGCCAGTAGTTGGGGTTGTTTCCCTGTAAGCCACGCACCATGGCGGCTGTCAATTCACCTATCAAAAATGCATCTTCGCCAAAACACTCCTCCGTTCGTCCCCAGCGAATATCGCGACCTAAATCGGCATTTGGTGCCCAAAGAATTAATCCAGCTTTTTTATAATTGGGGTTTTGAAACAAAAAACGCGCTTCGTAACTCATATATTCAGCCACTTGCTGCATAATATTACTGTCCCATGTTTCGCCCAATCCGTAGCCTTGTGGAAAAACGGTAGTATGTTGTTTGGGGCCACGATGTTTTTCGTCCCATGCCGGACCGCCAAGCACCACGCCATGAATTGCCTCCACGCTACCGGCACCACGCACACCCAAACGAGGTACGCCTGCACCGCCAAACGAGGCTATCTTTTCGTCGAAGGTCATCAACGAAACTAAGTTTTCAATACGTTTTTCGGGAGCAAGTTTGGTGTTTTGGAACGGATACGATGGCAGCTTTTGTGCCCCGAGAGGCAACAAAACAATGCCAAATATGGCAAGTGCGTGAATGTGTTTTCTCATTTTATTTGTACCCGATTTATATTGCATAAAATCACAGTACAAAATAAGCGATTATTATTCTAATTGTTGGGTATTAAAAAATACTGATTAAGGTATGAAATGATAAAAAAGCATCCCAAAGTGATAGCGTCTTTCAAAAACACACCCTCACTGCTATTTTAATAAGCACGATTCAATGTCGTTAAGTTAAGGATGTTCGACCCCAATAGGGGGCGTAGCCGTCAAGCTAATTTTATTCTGTGACCCCCAAACCCCCAAAGGGGGCTTTAAGACGCAGTATCTTTAATTTTTCATATCCTTTTTAGAGAATATGTCTTAGCCCTCCGTCAGCTGACGGATTGGGGGTCAACAAACTAGTATATAATATAATTTCTTTTTTTTTGATATTTTCCTTAGCTTGACGGCTATGCCAATAGGGGGCGGATGTTTATAGAATAGCATTTATTCTATAAACATTTTACTTCTTCGGAATCATACCTATTTGCTTAACTTAACGACACAGCCTGCATTTTTTGCGTATCTGTCGGCTCTAAAGACTATAGATATAGCATAGATATAACTCATATAAAACTCATATATAACTCATATAAAACTCTGTTATATAAATGTGTTATATCATAGTTATATTACTATTTTAATTATATTATTTTATAAATTTATATATAATTGCATTTACTACAAAGTTATTGATGCAGACAGAGGTAGAGCAGCGGAATATCTCCCTAAGGCTATCTGTCATCCAGAGATTGCGATCAAAAAAATTTGTGGTAAAATGTGGTAATGAAATAGAAAACAAAGAATAATATTTGAGCCACAAAAGGCACAATAGAAAATAAAAGATAAAAAAAACCTGCCTACCGCAGGCAGGCACAATAGACAAATACCTGTCGGTATTTTAAGATTTTAGTCGCTTTAATAATGTTGAAAAGTATTATTTCTATTGTAAACTATTGTGGTTTAATCTCTATTTTGGTAAAGTAGAATTTAAGTATTGTATTATGTAATTGGTAGCGCAGTAAGAGAACTAAATTATACTTGTTATCATTTTGTACCCCAAATAGATTTTTTTTGCACCCATATACTTGTTTTCTATGCCTTATTTTTGCACTGTCAACATCCCTCTCAGATGTTTACCTTAAATTATTAATCCTGAATATAAGCAAACCATACGCTGACATTCAACTAAATGAGTATTTTTATGAAAAAACAATTCTCTATTTTAAAGACTAATTTAGGTCTTTTACTTGTGCTGCTTGGCCTAATTTTATCCACAGGCAATGCCGAAGCACAATACATCAACAGCCTCTCCGACAGCTGGAGTAAAGCCCCAACTGCTGCGTATTCAACGCGTAAAGTAATGTCGACTTATACTGGGCCAGCAATGAGGCTGCGGAGAAGTAACGACAATGCTGAAACTGATGTGTTTTTCGACACAAATGGTTGGGTATCGATGACATCCAATACGGGAACTTCTGGCTCAGGTGTTAGTTTAGCTACTTGGGTAGGCAGCAATTCTGCTTATGTTACAAGATGGTACGATCAGAGTGGAAATGGGTATCATGCTACAGAATACAAAATGTATGGAAAACTAACCTGCTCAGGAACTGCTGTTATTGGTTCTGGCTCTAAGTTTAATACAGATATGGCAGTTGGTAATACATTATGTGCAGCAGATGGGACTCTAATTGGCACAATTTCGAGTATTACAAATGCAACCACATTAACTTTAACTACTGCGGGTCCAACAATAACAACAGCCACACAGTTTTATACCCGTGAAACTCAACCATTATTTATTAGTGCAGGAGTTATTCAAACAATGTCCAATGGCAGGCCTGCACTTAAATTACAGAACGGCTCTAACCAATACATTTCCAATGGTTTTACAACAACAATGGGAATTTCCGATGCAAATGTAAATGTGTTTGCTGTGCTCCAAAGAACGAATGCAGCTAATGCAAACGGTTTTGTGTTGGGTAATAATGCAATGTACAATGCAGCTTCAACAAACTATATATCAGTTGGTTATAGTGATGCAACTAATTTAGGTATACGTGCAACTACTCTGTCTACATTAGCTACCACTTTAAATAGTGAAGAAGCTGTCAACTTCTATTTGAACGCAAAAAAAACTACGACAGAGAATGCAGGTATAAAAAGATTAGATGCTTTAGGTAGTACCACTACTACCAACAAAGATGGAGCAATAACATTTACATCTGCTAAAAAAATTGAACTTTTTAGAGCAGCAAATGACTATACTTATTCAACCCGCAGTTTTACAGGTTATTGTCCCGAAATAATTTATTATACTAATGCTACAAATGATGTTGTTTTTAATAGCGATGATGCAACTGATTTGTTGGCTAGCCAACGATATGGTCTAATAAATTATGCCCCTACTGTATTAGAATCTACTAATGCTACAGCAACTTCACTGACATATAATTGGTCGAATGATGACCCAAATTTAGGAACAATTGGTACTGATTATTCATACAGATTACAATATTCTACTTCTTCTGATTTCACTTCACCTACCGAAGTGGTTGTAAATTCTGGTTCATCACCATTTTCATACAATTTTAGTGGATTAACTGCGGGAAATACATATTACTTTAGAATTAGATTAGAAAAGACTGGATTTAATGGAATATGGTCGGACCCTCTTTTATTTGGAACTATAAAGGTAGGCGCTTCTCAAACTTACACTAATATTCAAACGGCTTATGACTTAGGAATCCCATCTACTATTTACAATCCAGCAACAATTGAATTACAAAGCGATTACAATCCGGCATTAGAAACATATCCGATTACTTTTACGGCTAAAACCGGTGCAAGTGCAACCAACACAATCACCATCAAACCAAAATCAGGTGTAAATAAAGTAATTGGTCCTACAAATCAAACTAAAACTGTAACAGCTTCAATTTCGAGTGCAACAACAGATTTAGTACTTGATGATGTAACTGGCCTATCGACTTCTTCGTATGTTGGAGGTAATTACGTTTATACAAGTGGTACATTTAAGCAATTATCGGCTGTGAATGCAGGAACAAAAACCGTAACATTTGCTGCAAGTACATTTACAAATGCAACAGCAGTTACAACCACCTTTTTTATAGGCCCAGCCCAAACACAGGCTATTAACTTTAATGGAGCACAATATGTAATTATTGATGGTGTGTCGCGTACAGATGCATTAACTGGTTTAACGATTCAAAACCCAAATGCTATCTATGCACAAACTTTGAATTTTACAGGAAATGCCAATAACAATATTGTTCAAAACTGTATTGTACGTGGTGCTAACCAAACAAGTGCATGGGGTTCCGGCTTTCAGGGAACTGTTTACTTTAATGGATCAAATACTAACACCATCACCAACAATGATGTGTGTGATATGGGCAATGGAAGTCCTTATCCGGTGTGTGCATTCCAAATGACAGGAGCTGGTACAAATTATTCGAACACTATTTCAAGTAATAATGTCTACAATATCTCGAATATTTACGCCAGTACACAAGCCAACAGTGGATTCTTTCAATTTGGATCTACTTCAACAACAACTTCGCACTCTAATGCGGTCTTGGATAACAAGTTGTACTTAACAGGTACTGCTTACTTCCGAAGTGGTGCAAATGTTGTGGGTATTGGTGTAGGTAGTAACATGAACGGGTTGAATAACAGACTGGAGGGCAATACAATTGGTTATGCGAATACCGAAGGAACAGGCACTGCAACTATTGACATGACAGGCACTTCTGGTACATTTAAAGCCATAGCTAACTTAAAAAACTTTACCTGCAAAAACAATACGATAGGCAATATATCGATGTCGGGAGGTACTGTATTTACTGGTATAGAATTTACAACTTCAAATACTTCGTCGCCTAATGCCAATGATGTATGTTATGGCAATCAGGTAAAAAACATTAGCATGGAAGTTACAGCTGGTGCTACAATGAATGGTATTCTTTGGAGTGTGGCTAACCCATATAGTTCGAATATTAGCAACAATACGGTAAATGACCTTACACTTACAAGCAGCTCTGCAAGTATTACTTGTAGAATAAACGGTATATATTCACAAGGTACAGCCACAGGCAATACTTTTAACTATACAGGCAATAATGTTTATAACCTCACAGCTGGAAATAGCTCTTCAACGGTTACTAATGAGATCTATGGGCTTTACACATTGGGTGGCACTTCTACTGTGGAGCGCAATCTTGTGTATAACCTCAATGCAATATCAACAGGTTCGCCAATAATTAAAGGAATAGGTGGAGCAACAGGTAATGGTCCACAATATACTATAAAGAACAATATTATTAGTCTCGGGTCAGATGTAACAAGTAATGCCATAATCTATGGATTAGAATATTCATTGGGTACAGCTGCAAATCAGACAATGAACGTATTTAATTATCATAATAGTATTTATATAAATGGTACTGCCACTAAAAGCGGTGGTCCTACCAATGCTACATTTGCCATGTTTTTAGGTGGAAATACAGTTCCAACAAATCATTCTATTAAAAATAATATTTTTGCAAACCAACGTGAAAATTCTGAAATTGGAACAGCCAAACATTATGCTTTCCGATTTGCATATACTACGAATGTATCAATTAAATACATGAATAATAACCTATACTGGGCTTCTCCATTAGGTTTATACAGTACAACAAAAGATTACGCTAATTTGGCTGCATGGAAACAAAGTGGTGGTAATACGGAAATTCAAATTACTAATGATGAAAACAGTACCGAAGGCAATCCTCAGTTTTTGAGTGCATCTGATTTAAGAGTCCAAACTTACTCTACGGCAGTTGCTGCCAAAGGAGCAACGGGAACAGGTGTTACTGATGATTATACAGGTGTAGGTAATCGTGCAGCTACTCCTGCCATTGGCGCTTATGAATTTACATACGCTTCGACAGCTTCGGATAACTATCGTTCGTTAGCCACTGGTAATTGGGGCACTGCTGCAACTTGGCAAGCATCACCCGATAATACCAACTGGGCAAATGCCACATTAGCTCCAAGTGCAACGGCTGCTTCGGTAACTATTCAAAATGCACATACAATAGATGTAGATGCAAATATTACCACACCAAATTTAACATTAAATTCAGGTTCTATATTAAATGTAAATGCAGGCAAACAACTTACAGTGAGCACTACATTAAATAATAGTGGAACATTAAACTTGCTTTCGTCAAGCGAAGATGGTACTGCTACAATTTTAACTCCTGCAACTTTAGGTGGTACAGGTGGTACTTACAATACAAACCAATACCTCACTACGGGTCGTAACTGGTATGTGTCAAGTCCATCTTCGGCAACAGCATTACCAACTGTGGCTTCGGGTACTATTACATTAAATGGTTATAGTGAAGCTGATGTTATAGATGTAGCAGGTGCTACGGGCTGGGTGTTAAGTCCTTCTACTTTCGAAACGGGTAAGGGCTATACAGCATCGGTATCGACTAATGGAAATATCACATTTACAGGTGCATTGAATACCGGAAATAAAAATATCGCACTAACAAGTCGCACAGGCACTGCCAACAAAGCAGGCTTTAACTTGGTAGGTAATCCATATCCTTCGTACTTAGACTGGACAGCCGTTACCGATGATGTGGACAATGCAGCCAAACTACGTTCAACTACATTGTGGTACCGTACCAAAGTGCTAAACGCACAAAGCGAATTGGTATATAGTTTCTGGACAATAAATGGCGATGGTGTGGGTGTTCCTAACGGTGCAAGTGTAAAAATTCCACCTATGCAGTCGTTCTGGGTACGTGCAGTCGAAGGTGTTTCGTCGCCAATTGTAGTTACAAATACTATGCGCTCACATGCTCCTGTAACCGACAAAATGCTAAAAGCACCATCTGCTAAAAACGCTGATCGTACCTTGGTTCGCCTGCAAGTAAGTAATGGTGTTAATACCGACGAAGCAGTGGTTTATTTCAGTGCCAAAGCAAAAAATGGTTTGGATGCGTTAGATGCGCCAAAAATGACTAATGGCAATGCTGCAATTCCAGAGATTTATACAACGCTTCAAAACGAACGTTTCGTAATTAACAGTATGAATACCATTCCGTTGGATTCGCCAATTGGAGTTGGATTTATAGCCGGAAGTGCCGAGTCGTTTAGCATTAAGGCAAACGAAATTACCAACCTGCCCGAAGGTGTAAAATTGATGTTGAAAGACAATGTAACCTTGGCCGAAACAGATTTGAGCGAAAATGTAATTGGCTATCAGTTTACACCACAAGTAACAAGTGCCGATCGTTTCAGTTTGATTTTCCGCACTGCTGGTTCTACAACCGATATGCGTAATGCCAACAGCTTGAATGCACAAGTGTTTGTAAACGGAGCCAATCAGATTACCATTGTTGCACCCGAAAAGAGCAATTATGCTATTTACAATGCAATGGGTCAAATGATTGAAAACGGACAAACAACTGCCAAACTGCAAACTGTAAACTCTAAACTGAATACAGGAGTGTATGTAGTGAAAGTGGGTAACGAATCAACAAGAGTAATTGTAAAATAGTATGCAAGAAAGTAAGAGGTAAGGAGCAAGTACTCGCCTCTTACTTTCTTAGCTCTCACCTCTAATAAACAAATATCATGGAAATGAAAAAAGCATATATCGCTCCTCAAGTAGAGCTTATCCCATTAGACAACGAAATTACATTGGCATTAGCATCTGAACCAGCACCTCCAGCAGGGCCCGGCGAAGTAGGTTTTAATGCACCAGCGCATTTCAACAACAATCCGTATAAAAGCCAAGCATAAAACGAATTGTTTTATATTCAATCTCAAAACCCATCGGTAAAATAAAATGCCGATGGGTTTTTTACATCAAGTATTTATTGAAAATACTGCTCCAGTCATTCCGCACCGTCGCCACTGGATAAGTTTTGTTAGCGAAAATGTTGGGGCGACGGATGTTTTCACACAATGAGCGCCTTGTCATCCCGACCAGCGGGAGGGAAATAATATTTGTATTTTATTTCCCTCACTTCGTTTCGAGATGACAAGGCACTTGAGGATCATACATTACCGTCGCCATTCGTTTCAGCAATGCGGAGTATTTGGTGCGACGGGTGCAAGCGGCAATTCAACGCTAACATTACACTAATACTCTCGATTACATTTTCTTGGGGAGTTATAACGAAATTTTCTGATTGTGAAAAATTTGTGATGCTACATTTAGTTATTAAATGAGGCATAAATTGTTATCATTTTACACCTTTCGTTTACATTTTAATGACCTATATTTGCCGACAACAAACACAAATTTTCAAACAATTAAATTTATTATCATGAAAAAACTTTCTACTTTCAAAAAAGCCTTCGTGCTTTTGTCGGCTATTCTGTTTGGAATGGCAAGTGTACAAGCCGCAAAAGGAGTATTTATTCCTACTTCTGTTAACATTACGGTAAGTTCCGCAACCGAATCAGCAGGTGTAAACTACAACACCATTCAGGCAGCTTACGATTACATTAAAAGTGTAGGAGCATCTACGCCAATTTCTCAATCTTATGTTATTGAAGTTCAGGCAACTTACGCTGGCGAAACTGTTTATCCTATTAGTTTAACAGCTATTGCTGGGGCAAATGCAACCAACAAAATCACCATTAAACCGGCAACGGGTGCAGCTGTAGTTATTGCCAATCCTACCGTAACTGCCACAGTGAACAAAACTATTGTGTTCGATGGAGCAAGTTATGTAACTATTGATGGTGTGGCACGTTCGGGGGCAACAATGCTTACTATTCAAAACCCGAATACCGAATCGGCCCATACCATTTTCTTTACAAATGCTGCGGTAAATAATACCGTAAAAAACTGTTTTGTAAAAGGAGCTTCGGTAACCAAAGGTACTGCAACTATCAACAATGCCGTTATTTATTTTGATGCACAAGCCAACAATGGCAATACAATTATGAATAATGATATATGCGATATGGATGGTTTGGCAAAACCGGTTACCATGATTTTGGTAAACAGCACAACATCGTCGGCAGCTGAATATAACACCATTCAATTTAATAATATCTATAATTACAACTATGTTACCGGAACTGCCAATGGAACTCCGGCTGCTGTTCATGTTACAGGACCATCATCGAATGTGCAAGTATTAAGCAATAAAATTTATTGGACAGGGACTATTGCCGACACCAAAGCTGCTTTTTACAGCATTACATTCGATGCCACTTCCATAGGAGCCGAAAGCCTTGTGGAAGGAAATGTAATTGGAGGTACTGCAGCTGACAATAGCGGTACAGCTACTTTCAATACCACAGGTAATTTTATGCCCATAAATGTCAACCTGAACAGCACCGTTAAAAACAATACGATTAAAAATATAACCTTTACTACTACAGGTTCAAGTGGTTATATGATTAATATTAATGGTAACGGAACAGGTTTAGCCGATGCAAATGCATGGACTGGAAATACAGTTTCGAATATTGATATGCTATATACCGGAACAGTTTCAACTGCTCTATCGGGATTATATATAACACCTACTGCTTCTACACCCGAAAGAAATATCAGTAATAATACATTTTTTGGACTTAAACATAAATCAACTGGTAAATATACAACTATTATACGTGTAATTTACGTTCATAATACTGCCATACCAACGGCTTTGTGGTCATATACTGGCAATAAGCTATATGATATTCATTGTGATGAAACTGACGAAACCAGTACTAATGGAATAGTTGCATTAGATGCACGAGCTAATACAAGTGTTATTGAAAAGAACTTACTATACAACTTTAAAACTTCGAATACTGTATCGAAAGAAACCATATTACATGGCATACGTTTAAATGGCAATAACGCCAGTGGTACAACCATTAAAAACAATATAATAAGTATTGGAAATGGCGTTAACAGTAGTTCGCAAATCAGAGGAATTGTACATACAGGTTCTGGTACAGCTTCACAAGTTGTAAATTTATTCCACAATACGATATACATTGGAGGTTCGCAAGCTAATGCCTCAGTTATGTATGGCGCCGGTTGTTCTGCCTTTTATCGCGATGGTAACGTACTTCCTAATTTAACGCTAAAAAATAATATTTTTGTAGTTACACGAACTTCAACACAAGCCGCAAACGGCGAAATAATGTCAGCTATATTTACAGCAAGTGCTGTATCAAATATTACTACTTCCGATAATAATATCTTAATTGCACCAATAACTGTAAGAGTAAATACAAATTCAGTAAGTTATCCAACTTTAGCCGACTGGCGTACAGCTACCGGGAATACAAAAGATACACATTCGAGCAATGTAGACCCAGGCTTTGTTGACCCAATAGCTTCAACCCCTGATTTTCATATTTCTTCGGCAAATTCACCTGCAAACCAATCTGGTGCAACCGATGTACCTGTAACCGATGACTTTGCTGGTGCTCTTCGTGCCAATTACACACCACACGATATGGGTGCTTACGTAATTTCAGG
>JAIFKX010000169.1 GCA_020049335.1 Paludibacter sp.
ATATGATAAACGTAACAGCCATGGTTTGAGAGTGTGCCAAAGCATCGGCTTGCACCATACCTGTTGCCAATGAATCGGCATATCCCCAACTGAAAATTACAATAGTACCCACTGTCATAAGTATCGATACTAAAAGTACTCTAAATGTTACAAACCTATTGAAAAGTGCTTCGTTGGGTTTGCGGGGAGGGCGGTTCATTACATTAGGCTCTTTTACTTCGAATGCAAGTGGTAATGCCAAGGCAATTGCTGCAACTAAGTTTATCCACAACAATTGTACAGGCAACATTGGCAACAATAGTTCTTTTGTAATTGGATTAAATGGGAAAAACATAATGCCATAAACCAAAATTAAGGCAAGTCCTAAGTTCGTTGGCAACAAAAAGGCGAGCGATTTCAGTAAATTATCATAAACCCTGCGTCCTTCCTCAACCGCGGCAGCAATACTCGAAAAATTATCATCGGCAAGTACAATATCGGCCGATTCTTTCGAAACGGAAGTCCCCGTAATACCCATAGCCACACCTACATTCGATTGTTTGAGCGATGGAGCGTCGTTCACGCCATCGCCGGTCATGGCAACTACCTCGTGGTTGTTTTGCAACGCTTTTACCAAGCGTAGCTTATGTTCAGGTGCAACTCGTGCAAAAATATTGGTTGTTTGTATGGTTTTATCCAATTCAGCATCGTCCATTTTCGACAAAGCCACACCGGTAACTACATTTCCATTTGCCGAAAGGTTTAATTCCATGCCAATAGCACGTGCAGTGGCTTGGTGATCGCCTGTAATCATTTTTACGGTTATTCCAGCATTATGACATGTTTTTATGGCTTCTATCGCCTCGGCTCTTGGAGGATCAATCATTCCTATTAAGCCGATAAACTCAAATCCGCTTTCAACATCATCGGTCGATATTTCGTCACTTTTGCTTGGCGTTTTTTGGGCAATAGCAAGAACACGCATCCCTTTTGATCCGAGCAATTCAATTTGTGAAATAATCTTCTGAGTATCCAGACTAAGTCCTCCAATATGCGTAGAACAACGTTTTAGAACAACTTCGGGAGCACCTTTAATTATAATATTATCGTTGAGTGTAGCCATATATTGTTTTTCCGAGTCGAAAGGAATCACGTCTTTTCTTGGTATTTCCTGACGCAAACCATCAATAGAAATTCCCGCTTTAGCAGCAGCTACAACTAATGCAACCTCGGTAGGGTCGCCCGAGATACTATAATTGTTTGCCTCGTAAATTACGTTCGCATCACTACAAAGTACAGCTTTTTTAAGCAAAAGCAGCATGTCATCGGGTAAGGTGGTTATTTCAGCTCCGTTAATTTTGAAAGAGCCTTCTTTGTTATAACCAACACCGGTAACATGGATATTATGTTGGTAGTTCCATATTTCTGTTACTGTCATTTCGTTTCGGGTAAGTGTTCCGGTTTTATCAGAACAAATAACCGTAGTACTTCCCAAGGTTTCAACAGCAGGAAGTTTACGAATAATGGCTTTTCGTTTTGCCATGCGCTGAACTCCAATAGCAAGTGCAATGGTAACTACTGCCGGAAGACCTTCGGGGATAGCTCCTACTGCCAAGGCAATAGCAAAGATTAAACTCTCTCTAAGCGCATCGAATATCAGAACTCCTTGCCCCATAGCACGGTAAGTGCCAACCACCATAATTATTAAAGTAATGGCTACTATCCCAATGGTTAAATACTTGCCAATAACGCCCAACTTATGAGTAAGCGGTGTTTCTAAATCAACAGTTTCGTTGAGCATGTCGGAAATTTTTCCAAGTTCTGTTTCCATGCCAATATTTACCACCACAGCTGTAGCTGTGCCCGAAACAACCAAAGTACCACTATAAGCCATACATTTTCGGTCGCCAATCACAGCATCGGGATTAACCGCATCGGTAGTTTTTTGCGAAGGCACCGATTCGCCTGTAAGAGCAGCTTCCTCCACTTGCAGATTTTTTTGCTGTATTATTCTCATGTCGGCCGGAACGCGGTCGCCGGCTGCTACCTGAACAATATCGCCGGGTACTATCTCCGAAACAGGTATGGTTATTATATTGCCATTGCGAATTACTGTAGCATTTTCAGGAACCATACTACTCAGTGCTTCAATGGCTTTACCTGCTTTGTATTCCTGAATAAATCCAATTATTGAGTTTATTACTACTACAGCGAGTACTACCAAACCGTCGGTAATTTTGCCTAAAGCAGTAGCCAATGCGCTCGATCCAAGAAGAACCCAAATTAATGGATTGTTAATTTGTCGCCAGAGCAATTTAATTACACCATCTTTGTTTTTTCGCTTAAGTTCTTCTTCCTGTTGTAGCCCTTGTAAAGAACTTTCGAAAAACTCCAATACCTTGTTGTAATCAATGGAGTGCCATTGATTGTTTTCATTTTTTACCATGCTGATGTGCAATAATGCGAGTTTATTAATAAAAATTTATAGTGTAATTGTTGAAAAAAACTTTTTAAATGCTAAAGTAATTGTTGAAAAAAATAATCCGAAATAAATAAAAGTAATTAAAGCGGAAAAATATCCAAGAAGAATGATTATACCATCTTTCTGCATAATTCCAATTGATAGAAAAAGAATTATTAATGCAGGTAAAGTATTACTAAACGGCATTAAACCAAATGGAAACATAAGAAAAATGGAACCAACCAAAATCATAAATCCATTAATAATATTCGCTATTTTATTGTTTGATAATATGTTAAGTCGATGCGGCTTGCATATTCTTTCTAAAAAATGCAGCCACTTTAGTCCTTTATTCAGGGATGTGCTTAGCTTTTCTGCTGAAAGTGTTTTATTCTTTATTCTTGAAGGAAGCCACAATCGCCGTTTTATCAGATTACTCAGCCCGATAAAAAACAGAATGCCACCAAAAATAGTACTGAAACCGGGTATTGATACCGGAATCAAAAATATTATGCTTAACAATGCTGCTAACAACAGTAATCCGTCATTACCTAACAAATTAACTATTTCTGATAAAGTCAGATTACTGTCGGGTATTTTATTAATAATTTTTCTTGCTTTTTCAGACAATGAATCTTCAATAAATTCATCTTTTTGAAATTTAACAACTAACTCATTTTTTTTAAATTGTTTTTCCTGAGACATGAAGAATTTAATTTAATTACATTAAATGAATCAAAGAATAATTACTAAAAGTCAAAAAGCTCACCCAGAAGTCCTTTCTTCTTTTTATAACGGTAATCATTATCTTTGTTGTGAGAATACTTTTCCTGATAAATATCTCGGGAAACACTTTGTTGAGGAGCCGACCGTTCGATAATTTTATCAAGTTCACCACGGTCAAGCCAAACGCCACGACATTCCGGACAATAGTCAATTTCGATACCGTTGCGGTCTGTCATTACCAAGTTTACATCTTTACAATTCGGACATTTCATTTTTTTTTGTGGTTTTAAATTGTTTCTAATTAATCATTTATTTGTTTATTTTGAAAAATATTATGGCTCCAATCAAACGTAGGATAGACAATACCGAATAACAATCATCGATGGAATTCGAAGATTTTACGGGTACGCCTATTACAGGAAGTGGCGATATGGCTGCTACCATGCCGGGTAAATTAATACCAGCAGTATAAATTATTCTTTTTTAATTCACTGCAAAATTAATAAATTAATGCTTAATTAATGAAGTAAGGCTTCATTAATTAAGCATTTTTAGTAGGTTGAGATATTTAAAAGTAATTTTAACTCTCCCGCTTGCCATGCAATAACAGATTAACAGCATCCTGCATGGAACCGGCTTTGGTTAATGTTCCCGAGTTTACAAAATAAATTTCGTCGGCACTTTCGATGGTGTTTAGGCGGTGTGCAATAACAATTCGGGTGGCCGATTTGGGCAGTTTTTGTAAAATATCTTCGAGCAATTGCTCCGTTACTGTGTCGATATTGGCAGTGGCTTCGTCTAAAATAAGTAAATCGGGACGACGAATAACGGCACGCATAAAAGCTATTATTTGTTTTTGTCCTAAACTTAAACCTTCGCCCGTAGCTTTAATTTCGGCATGAAGCCCACCATCGAAGCGCTCGAGAAGTCCTTCTAAGCCCACTTCCTGTAGCTCTTTCATGAGTTCATCGTCGGTAAGATTGATAAAACAGGCATTGCCATACAGAATATTATCCCTAATAGTTCCTGTAAACAAGAATGGCTCTTGCAAAATGAAACCAACTTTGGCAGTTCGGTCGTTGGCATTGTACGAACGAATATCTCTACCATTTAAAAATATCTCACCCGAAGTTGGGTCAAAAAGTCGCGCTATAAGTGAGGCTGTTGTAGTTTTTCCACCTCCGGTTGGTCCTACAAAAGCATACGTTTTGCCACGTTCCAAATCGAAACTTACATTGCTCAAAATCTCCTTTTCGGGAACGTACGAGAACGAAACATTGCGAAAGGAAATAAGTGCATGATTTTTCTCACGTTCGATAGCTGGTATCGTTTTCAAATTATTTTCTTGCGACATAATTTGCGAAATACGATCCCAGCCAGCCAATGCCACCTGAAAACTTGCCCACAAAGCTGCAATCTGTCGAAGTGGATTATAAAATTGAGCAATATAAGCCAGAAAACTGATTAATAAACCTACTGTAAATTGTCCGGTAGTTATCATATAAATACCAAAAGCCAACACTACTAATTGCCCAATGTGCGACGAAAATCCATATACAGGTGTGAAAATATTGTTTGCAATACCCGATTTAATTGCTGTACGGTAGTTTTCTCTATTTGCTTCATCGAACTTATCTCTAAAATAATCGCGCCGGTTAAAAGCAACTATCACTTTAAAATTTTCCAAACTTTCTTGGATTTCAGCACTTAGTCCGCCAGTGGTTTTAAGGTTTTCGGCATTTTGTTTTTTAACCCAAGGCGAGGTAGCGCGTGTAAAAAACCACAGTACAATAGCTGGTGAAAGTGCAGCCAAGGCTAATTTTGGTTCAATAGTCAACAGAAAAATGGCTGCTCCGAGCATGGTGAAAATGCTGCTCATAAACTGTACGAGCGATTGAGAGAAGAACTGATTAATCTTATCGGTATCGTTGTTGATACGCGAAATAAGATCGCCCGCTTTATTTTCGGTGAAAAAGCCAATGGGTAAATCCTGCAATTTGCTAAAAACGTTGTTTCGAAGGTTGAACATCATACGTTGCCCAACCCTGCCCATTAATTGCGCTTGTGTATAACCACTTACTAATGCTAACAAAAAAATTCCAAGCAGTATAATTGATATTTTTATCAGTCCATCGTATTGGTTAGTTACAATATATTTATCTACGGCAGAGCCCATAAGGTAGGGTGCAATGAGGTTAAGGCCCGAATTGATAAAAATAAATACAATGGCGATATACAAATTTTTGCGCTCTTGCCCCACTAAGGTCATCAATCGGCTCAGAATAACTTTTGTCGTTATTTTTTCAGCCGAATTTTTATCTCCGTTTTTATTTTTGTTTAAATTATAGCTCATAATTGTTTGTACTGCGTTGCGAATTAAAAATCTGTACGTATTCGGGACTTGTTTCCATCAACTCGGTGTGTGTGCCCGAAGCCAAAATTTCACCATCTTCCAATACAATTATTTGATCGTATTGGGCTACTGATGCAATTTTTTGGGTAACCGATAGCAATGTAATATGCGGGTAATTACGCTTTACATTGGCGAGTATTTTTTGCTCGGTTTGGTTATCAACACGTGCTGTAAAATCGTCTAACAATAATATTTGGGGGTTTAAAGCCAAAGCGCGCGCTAACATAATACGCTGTTTTTGACCTCCAGAAAGGCTGGTGCCTCGTTCGCTCACTATGGTGTCAAGTCCTTGTGGTAGCTGATTGATAAAATCCTGTAATTCAGCAGTCTCAATGGCCATTTGAAGCGATTCGTTGGTTACTTTTTTATTGAATGCAATATTCTCACGCAAACTCAAACTGAAAGTTACACTATCTTGAAATACAAAACCTATTTGGTACTGAAAATTTTCTTTTCGGTATTCGTCTAAATTAATATCGTCGAATAAAATTTGCCCACTATCTGGTTTTAATAAGCCTGTAAGTAGGTAGAGTAATTGCGTTTTGCCAGCAGCTGTGGGGCCAATTATTGCTGTTTGTGAGCCGGCAGGTACGGTGAATGAGATATTTTTCAAAATAGGTTTTTCACCCATTTTTACGTTCACATCCCGCAATTCAATATTTCCTTTCAAGAGCGTTTCAACAGTACCCGTGTCGCTGGTTTCGGGTGCATTCAGCACAGTGCTTATTCGACCATAAGCCACCGAAGCTTGCGCAATAAAATTGCTAATGAAACCAATAACCATTATTGGGAAAATGAGTAATACAAGATATGAATTGAAGGCTGCAAAATCGCCCAACGACATGCTGCCAGTCATTACAAAATGTCCGCCTAAGAATAATATGGCCAACATCGCCATATTTCCAACAAAAACAACGATAGGAATAAGCGTTGCAAAAAGTTTTAGAATTGACAAACTAACATTTCGAGCTATTGTGTTTGCCTCAATAAATTTGTTGTATTCGGTAATTTGCGCATTGAGCACGCGAACCAAAGCGGCACCGATTATACTCTCGTTGATGATTTTATTGAGGGTATCCACCATTTCGCGACTTT
>JAIFKX010000158.1 GCA_020049335.1 Paludibacter sp.
GGCTGAAAAGCTTATTGCGAAAGAGAACTTTGTTTCTTTACTCTATTACTTTGGCATTCTGACGATTGATAGAATTGAAGAAGATGAAATTGTACTTTCTGTTCCCAATTTAGCAATTCGTACTGTTTTATTCTCCTATTTGGTGGAAGGATTTAGTGAAGCTGAAATTTTCAATTTGGAAAATATGTACCTGTCGGAAATGGCTCACAAAATGGCATATAGCGGCGAATGGCGACCGTTCTTCGATTACTTTGCGGATCAAATTTACAAACAGACTTCGGTGCGCGACTTTATTGATGGTGAAAAAACGGTACAAATGTTCCATTTGGTGTATCTGAATAGTACCAATTATTATGTGGTACACTCCGAAGCCGAAATGGGTAAAGGCTTTGTAGACTTATGGTTGCAACCCAACTTTATTGTTCGCCCTAATATGAAGCACTGCTATATTGTAGAGCTTAAATACGTACCGCGCGCTCAGGAAGTGGATGCCAAAAATCCTAATTCAGATCTGGTGCAAAAAATTAACACCGATGCTGATGCGCAACTGCATCGCTATGCTGCTGACCCACGCATATTGGCTTCGGTGGGTAAAACTACACTGCATTTACTTCGTATAATTTACTGCGGCTGGGAAATGGTGAGCTGTGAGGAAGTTAATTAACAAGTTAAGTTTAACACCTTAGTTTTTTGAGGTTAATCGTTTCACTCCGCACCAAAGCAATTCAAAATTGCAGCGTTGCGGGGTGTTTTTTTTTATAAAAGCTTCTTTGTAATCTCCTCCATAACCGCCGTTGCCCTTACCCCTGACATTCCTATGTGTGGCCACTCCCCTACTCCACGAAGCTCATTTACAATGGCTTGCACAAGATGTTGCTGGATAGGTTGTTCGTGCAAAAAGTGTAAAGTCTGTTCGCCGGAAATGGAGCTTTTTACATGAATCGTCATCGGGTCGCCAAAGCAGTTGAACGAAAGTTCGCCCTGAGAGCCAATAATGCGGATACTATCTTTTTCCGAGCTTTTGTCGGTAGTAAAACACCAGATGCCGGAGCCAACAACGCCGTTTTCGAAGCGAAAAGTAGCTGTAACGATGTCGTCGGATTTGTAAAGCCCGGCCTGATTAGCCGAAATGCCATTTACCTGCGTTATTTTACCAAAAAGAAAATCGAGATAATCCAATTGGTGCGATGCCAAATCGTGAAAATAACCTCCACCAGCAATATCAGGATTAATCCGCCAGTTTGTATCGTCGCCTTGTAAATCTCTGTCCGAAACGGGTTTGTACATTTCTATGTTCACGCCACGAATTTCGCCTAAACTTCCATTTTCAATCAGTTCCTTTACTTTTAAAAAGCCAGGC
Organism: Paludibacter sp.; assembly: GCA_020049335.1. GTDB lineage: Bacteria > Bacteroidota > Bacteroidia > Bacteroidales > Paludibacteraceae > Paludibacter. The sequence continues at coordinate 1,361 of JAIFKX010000158.1, forward strand.
AACGTTCGTCGGTAATAGGCCACAAAAAGCGGTACATTAGCATCTCGGCAAGCCTGAATCATGGTTTCACATTCCTCCACGCTGTTTGCCATTGGTTTTTCTACATAAACTGCTTTACCCGCTTTGGCTGCTTTCAGGGTGAGTTCGGCATGCGAATCGGGCGGAGTGGCTATGTAAATAGCATTGATTTCCGGGTCGTTCAGCAAATCATTAACGTCGGTTGTCCAGTTATTAATGCCATGTCGTTTTGCAAAATCTTCCGCTTTTTCAGCATTGCGGCGCATTACGGTTTTAACTTCCGAAAATGGTGTTTTGTACATGGCAGGTGCACTCTTACGCTCACACACATCGCCTGCTCCGATAATTCCCCAAATTACTTTTTCGACATTCTCCATGCTGATTCTGTTTTTTGTGAAACAAAGATACAATAAACGAGTCAAATTATTTTCGGTATGTACAATTCTATCCCTTATTTCGGTAAATTTCGGCAAGCATTAGTCGTTATTAGTTGTATTTTTGCAGTGTTAAACAACTATATTATGCAACTCACATCTAAACTATCAATTTCTACTTTGGTATTAACGGCAGCGTCAGGCTTATTAGCTCAAACAGCATCGCACCCGAATATCGTCATAATTTTTCCGGATCAATTCCGTCAGAATAGTCTGGGATTTTGGTCAAAAGATAATAATGAAAAATACATTCAAGGTAAAGCCGATCCGGTAAATACACCCAATCTTGATAAACTTGCCAATAAAAGTATTGTTTTTAATCAGGCAATGAGTAATTTCCCTTTGAGCAGCCCGTTTAGGGGTATGATGTTAACAGGTACGTACCCCGACAGAAATGGCCTTACAACTAATTGTCATAAAAGTAAAAAAGAGCATCTCAATAGCGACGCATTATGTATAAGTGATGTATTAGCAACCGAAGGTTACGAAACTGCTTATTTTGGAAAATGCCATTGGGTTCAAACTACTCCTGTTTTCGATACCAATGGAACTTATGTTGGTTCTGAAAAAAGCCCTGGAGGTGAATATATAAATCCTTATGATACCTATGTGCCACCCGGAAATGACCGCCATGGTTTCAACTATTTTTTTCAGACATTAAACGATAATCATTATAATCCAATGTGTTATTCGAATGATTCAATCGCTATAAAAGGACTAAAAGATGGACAAATGTATAGACCTCATAGGTTTTCGGCTGAGTTTGAAAGCGAAGCCGTGTTGAATTATTTGGATGTAACGCATAATCAGAGAGACAAAACCAAACCATTTTTAATGGTGTGGTCATTAAATCCTCCTCATAATCCGTGGACACCAGAAAGTACCGACATGAAGTTCTTTCCACAATATACCGAAAATGGGAAAGTAAATGTAGATAAATTATTGCTCCGACAAAATGCAGATAAAACAGTTGGTAAATACGCTCCTTATTATTTTGCTAATGTAAGCGCAGTAGATCATTACATTGGTTTAGTATTAGACAAACTAAAGGAAAAAGGTTTGGATAAAAATACCATTATTATTTTCACATCTGATCATGGCGAAATGCTGGGAAGTCACGGTTTACAAGGGAAGAATGTGCCCGAAATCGAATCATTTAATATTCCATTCATGATTAAATGGGATGGGAAATTGAAGCACAAAGTCAACGATTTAATGTTGAGTGTACCTGATATTATGCCTACTGTTTTAGGTTTGGCTGGATTCGAAAATAAAATACCTAGTCAGGTTCAGGGTGTTAACTATGCCACTCTGCTTACAAATGATAAATGCAACGACATTAAGAAACCAACTTCAGCTTTATACATAGGCATTCACGCAAGGGGTGTTCATACTGGCCGGTACACTTATGTTGTAAACGAACTAAAAGGTAAATTCGCGAATGCTTATATGTACGACAACCATAAAGACCCATACCAACTAAATAGAATCGTTGATTCAAAAATTCCACCCAAAGTTTTAAAAACACTAAAATCGGAACTTATAAAACAACTGAAATCTACTGAAGATAAATGGTTTACAAATAAAATTTGCTATGAATATTTGAAATACTAGAAATCTTTTTTAGTTTAATAAATAGCAACACAATAATGAAACAATACTTTACCATTTCCAAACAACTAATTTTCAAGCACAATATGACACGAATATTCAAACTTGCACTACTCGGAATTATACTGATTTCGCAAACCACAACGGCTAACGATTTCAAAAAAATCTACAACCGCATGTACATCGAATACTTAAATACCCCATCGAAAACATCGGTAGAGACACTTTTAGGCAAAATGAACGAAAATGGTAGTTTTAAAGATATTAACTACGCTGCTAAAGATGGTTCGCCACGCAAACACATTCAGAATTTGATTGCGCTGGCTGGTGCTTTCGCATCTCCCGAAAGTGCTTTTTACGCAAAAGAAGATGTAAAATTAGCTTACATGCGCTCGTTAAATTTCTGGATTGACACTGACAATCAGGCTACAAACTGGTGGTACAGGTACATTCCGTATCCCAAAGAGCTTTCGAGAGGTATTATTTTGATGGCCAACGAAATAAAAAAGGACAAAACGCTTTTTGACAAAACAATAAAGTACTTGCAATGGAGTTACGATACGGCCAAACCAGCGCACATGACAGGTGCCAATTTGGCGGATATAATTATGGGTTCAATAGCAGCCACTATTCTCACCGAAGACGATGCACAAATGATGATTTATAAAAGCAAAATGACCGAATTGCTGACCATTCAACCTGTGGAAGGAGTTCAGCCTGATTATTTGTATGCACAGCATTGTGGTAATGGTCGGCAGTTGTATTTTACCAATTACGGCAAAGAGTTTGTCAACTCCATGATGTATTATTTAGAATTTTGCAGCGGAACCAAATACCAGACTCCCGGTGTAGATTTGCTTCAGGATTTGTTTATCAATGGTGTACAGTGGATTTTTTACAGCAAACATTACGACCCGAATAACGCAGGACGATACAACAGTTCGGAGCAATATTACGCTCCGATTAAAGAACTTGCCGACAGATTACAAAAACTCAAAGTAAGCAAAAAGGATGAAATAAAAGCTGTTTACAAACGCATATCCGGTTTTGGCGTTTCGATTACATGATTAACCGCCGTGCCAATTATTACGTCAGCACCCGCATGTCGTCGACCCGAACCGTGGGGGCAGAAGCCGGCAATGGCGATGGCGAATTCAATTATTATTCGGGAAATGGAACTAACTACCTATTTGTAAACGGAAAAGAGTATGATGGTGACTATTTTAAGAAGTTCAATAACCGTCAGTTTCCCGGAATTACAGCCGAACAGGACAACGAAAAATTACCCATTCCCGATTGGGGCGAGTTTGGTAACAATGAAAATGCTTATGCGGGTGGTGTTTCAGATAGCACGTATGGTGCTTGTGCTATGATTTTAGACCGTCGTGAGTTGAAAGCACACAAAGCCTGGTTTTATTTTGACAACGAATTTGTTTGTCTCGGTGCCGGCATTACCCGTAACAACGGAAAAGCCGATGTGTATACCACACTGAATCAAACCAACTACGATGGCAAATTGCAATATTCAACTGCAGGAAAAACCGAAAGTCTGAAAGAAGGAAAAACACTTCAGTCGCCC
>JAIFKX010000286.1 GCA_020049335.1 Paludibacter sp.
TTAAAGCCCCACCATTTCAAAGCGTAACCTACAATTGAAATGACAGTTGCAATAATAAATGCTTTACGTTTTCCGAGTTTGTTCGACATCCAAGTAACTATTGGAATAATGATAACTGCGGTTGAAATAGCACTGATGGTCGAAAACCATGCTGGCCATGTACCCGCATCGCCATACGAACCATTAAACATATAGAAAACAATGATAAAATAGCTAAACGAGGCAACCATCTGAAAACCATTGAAAACTAAAAATGTAGCTCCACAAAGTTTTACAAATTGTTTATTTTTGGATATTTGAGCAATACCTCTGAATAAGTCTTTCAAATTTTCGAATATTGTACTAAATGAAATTTTAGCGCGGTTTGTGAGGTTCGATTGATCTACTTCTTTACAAAAAAGTGCTGGCATAACTCCAAGTACAATACATATACCACCAACTATAATAGACAAATGACGCACGCCAACTGCCTGTGATTCAAACAAATTAGGATTAGCAATTATCACCCAAAACCAAGGTACAATCATCCAGGCAATTTGACCAATAGTTTGCGAAAATGCCATCAGTCGAGTACGCTCTTTGTAGTCCGAAGTCATTTCGTAACCCAAGCCTATAAGCGGAGTGGAAAAAATAGTATTGGCAGTAAGATATACCAATGATAAAATAAGGAAATACCAAAAATTATACATCTGAGTATTCTCAGGATTTAGTTGCCACAAAATGGCAAATAATACTCCACTCAAAATAGCTCCACCAAAGATATAGGGTCGGCGACGACCAAATCGCGAGGTAGTATTATCAGAAATATAACCCATAATTGGGTCTGTAATGGCATCGTAGAAGCGGGGTAAGCCACCCAACAAACCGGCAAGGAAAGGATCCATACCAAAAGCTGTTAATAAAAAGAAGGCGAATACACCCAAAGCGCCTGGCAGCAAATTATTCACTAAATGCCCCGAACCGAAGGCAATTTTTTGTCCTAGAGGTACGATATCCTCTTTCGCTGTTTTGTGTTGTTCCATGTTTATAAATTTGAGATCTGGTGATGTAATTAAATAATTTTATTCATTTGTTGTGCGTAGCACTATTGTTTGTAACGCTTCAGCTCGAATCGAAATTTTTGTTTCCGTATCATGCAGTTTAATCTTTATATTTCTGGCTGTGGATTCTTTATTCAGGATAATTAATGCAATTGAACCATCCGGGTTTTGTGCTGCTGTAACCATTAGTTTTGGGTCGGTATTTTCAAAACCTATACGTACAGCTCCTGGGCGAATAAATTTACTAAAATGCGCCATTACATAATACAATGGTGTGTAATACACTTCGTCGCTGTTTGGGTCAACAATTACTGGAGCAATACACCAGTTTTTAAACCAATTAGGTCCACCTTGCTTGTCGAGAACCATATTCCAATCCACCCAGCCGTTTACCCAATTATTCATACAACCAATAATATCAGCTGCATATCTGTAAACGGGAGCATATTTTGGGTGCAAATACTTTTCATTTTCTGCCGCCCAATCCCAGCCCCAGTCGGTAGCTTCTTTTTTCCAATACCAAGCATCGTCATTCCAATGGGGAATTTCAGAATCGATGCAAGCTTCGGTTTGAATTATCAATTTGTTGGGAGCTGCTTTGTGTGTATATTGAAGCGAAGCCGGAAACCAATCGTAAGTACTTGCATACCAGTGTATAGCCATGCCATCGTAGTATTTCGAACTTTCGTCGTTGGCATACATTACATCTGCCCATTTTTGCAATTCCTCGCCTCTGTTTTGGTCGTAACCAAGTATTTTTACCTTGTGTCCGTCGTCTGCCAATTTTTTACCCAAATGTTTACTGACGAAATTGGTCATTTCTTGTGGTGAATAATGCATACTTTCCCAATTATTGCCACATCCAAGCGGTTCATTTTCAACGGTTATTCCCCAAATATCTATTCCTTCGTTGCGGTAAGCGGTGAGGTATTTCGAAAAATACAAAGCCCATGTGTCGTAATATTTGGGCAATAATTTTCCACCGCGCCAATCCTTATTATCTTTCATCCAAGGTGGTGCTGTCCAAGGCGACGAAATAATTTTAAATCCTTCCTTCGACACGCTTTTGGCCGCTTTTATCATAGGTATAATATCATCGCTATCGGGTGCAATCGAAAAATGCTTCAACTCCTTATCGTCAGCTATCGGTGCGTAGGAATATTGACCTAACGAAAAATCGCATGAATTAATGTGTGTGCGGGTAAGTGAGTAGCGAGCACCCGTTTCACCAAAATAAGCTTCGATAATTTCAGCTCTTTTGGTAGCGCTCATTTTATTCAATAAATAAGCCGAAGCCTCTGTAAATGAGCCTCCAAAGCCAACAAATGTTTGAAATTTTTGAGTGGGTAAGATTTTAATTTCACAAGTTACTTGTGTATTGGTTGAAGTGCCAATATTGGAAAGTTTATTGCCGTTTGCCGAAGTTTCGTATACTTCGGTGTTCAATTGTGCTTGTAGTGTGTTTACAACTGATAGCATTGCAAAGAATGTGATTTTTAAAATTAAGAAAACTTTTTTCATGATATTCTCATTCACAAAAACAGAATTATTTACCGGATTAACTTTTACAAAGATAGGTTGTCGCCTTGCAGAATACAAATATATTACAACGCAAAAATACGAATACGCCAATTAAACAATACTCAAAAATACGCAACAGAGTTTTTTATGTATCTATATATCAGTCGTATACTGATTGATGTGTTGTATAACATAAATCAGTACCAAATTTATGTAAACAAAAAGTCGTAAAATTGACCTTTGTTAATAAATAAATTTCGACAAAAAGTTTAATCCTCGTTCACATGAAGCATTCACTTTTGGCTTTCTCTTTTTTAATTTGCAACACTCTTTTTGCCAGTTATCCATTAGTACAAAATTTTTATCGCGACAATTATAAAGCTGGTACCCAGAATTGGGCAATTGTTCAGGATAAAAATAACACCATGTATTTTGCAAACAACAACGGCTTGCTGCAGTTTAATGGTACTAAATGGGCTAATTTTGTTATAAAAAACAAAACCAATCTTCGTTCTTTATTATATAGTACTGATGGCCGTTTGTACGCTTCTACTTTTAACGAATTTGGATATTATAGTTTAAATGGTAATAATCAAATCGATTATCATTCACTGTCGGAAAATCTGAATATCTCAAAATTAGAATCTAATGCCTTGTATTCTATTAGTGAAGGGGCAAAAAAAATATACTTTTGGGGCGAAAAGTCAATTTTTGAATACGATGGTACTAAAATTGATAAAATAGCCTTTCAAAGTAAAATCGACGTTGCAGCATACATCAACGAGGCATTTATTGTAGCTAATAGTCAGTATGGTGCATTTATGATGCACGGCAAACAGTTTTTGAAATTACCTGGTTCTGAAGTATTAGTAAATAAAAAGGTTTGTTCCATTATAGCGCTCGACGCAAAAAATATATTATTTGTTACTAATTTTGACGGGGTTTACATTTTTAATGGAATGACAACTCTACCTTTTGTAACCGGAATAGAACAGTATTTGGCTGCAAATCAGGTTTTTTGCGCTGCCATTCGTAATAATAAATTGGCATTCGGTACTGTTCAAAAAGGCATAGCTGTATTGGACTTATCCACTAAATCGGTAGAATTTCTCAATACTATTACAGGTTTACAAAATAACACCATTTTGAGCATGACTTTTGACAAGCAAGATAATTTATGGCTTGGGCTCGATAATGGTATTGATTATGTATTACTCCACAGTTCGGTAAAAAGTCTGTTGGGAAAAAATTATTTATACGGTGCTGGTTATACGTCAATTTTAAATAAAAATACGCTCTATCTCGGTACAAATCAAGGACTTTATACAGCTTCTTTTCCTTCCATTTACTCTCCATTTCCACCTCAATTGCAATTGGTAAGGGGTATGCAGGGGCAGGTATGGTGCTTGACCGAAATTGATGGTACTCTTTTTTGTGGCAACGACAACGGCGCATACATTGTAACAAATGGTACGATTGAAAAAATCCCCTATCTTACTGGAACATGGAACTTTAAGACTTTCGAAAAGCACAAAGATTGGATTATTGGTTGTAGTTATAAAGGATTATTTGTATTGAAAAAAATAAATAATGCATGGAAATTTTCTCATTTTATAAAAGGGAATTTTGCTGAATCGAGTCCTATGTTCGAAGAAGATAAGAATGAAACAATTTGGTTTAGCCATTGGCTCAAAGGAATGTTTCGACTGACGCTTAATGCCGCAAAAGATAGTATTACCAATGTAAAACTGTATAATAAGCACGGCTTCCCTACAAAACAGAATAACACGGTTTTTAAAATAAATAACCAACTTGTATTCTCTTCCGAATCAGGGTTTTATACACACAATGCCAAAACAAATCGCATGGATAGTTGTAGCTTGTGGAATAAGCTTTTTGCATCAACACCTTGCTTTATGCGACTTCACGAAGCTCCAAATGGAGATGTGTGGTGTGTGTCAGGAAAATTTATCGGACTGGCGCGTAAACAAAAATCGGGTGGATACACTATGGACTCGCTCTCTTATCGCATTTTGCAACCCAAAATAAATACTGGCTTCGAACATTTTAATTTTATCAACAACAATAATGTAATTGTCAATACCGAAGACGGTTTTAGTATACTTAATACTGCAAAGCCCTCTGTTTTAAAATCAAGCTTTAAGGTTTTCTTATCTAATATTAGTATTACTACCAATGGAAATACAGATGTAGATTACGCTGCTTCGGATAACAATCCATTTATAAACACCAAGCTTCCTAATAATTTAAAATCCTTGCGCTTCGAATTTAACGCGCCCGAATACAGGGCAAACGGAATGGTGCAATACAGTTATTTATTAGAAGGTTATGACGAAACATGGTCAAAATTTAGTTCTGATAATATTAAAGAGTATACACAATTAGGACGTGGGAAATATGTTTTTAGGGTAAAGGCGCGTTCGTTGTTAGAGTCGAATGTAGTAGAATACGCTTATAATTTTAGCATTGCGCCTGCTTGGTACGAATCAAACTTTGCTTTTGTCATTTATTTATTAATATTGGCTTTGTTAATTATGGGTTTCATTCGATACACAAATCAACGTTCAATTCAAGGTGCATTGGAAATGGAAAAAGCCAAAGAATTGGAAATTCAAGATCAGAAAAATGTATTCGAAGCAGAAAATTTGGCAAAAAAACGTGAAATTAAAGATCTCAAAAATCAACAATTGCAATACGAACTCCGCCACAAAGCACAAGAATTGGCTACTTCCACCATGAACTTGATTCGCAAAAATGAAATGTTGCAGGATATTATGGAAAATATTGCAAAATTAAATGATGAGATTCGTAAAAATGCTGATACCAACGCAGTTATCAATCGTTTAGCAAAAATTGAACGCAACATTCAGCAAAATATTCAGCAAGATAAAAACTGGAAAAAATTTGAAGAGAACTTCGATTTGGTGTACGAAAACTACCTCAAGCGCCTGAGCGAATCTTATCCGCAACTTAATGTTAGCGACAAAAAGATTTGTGCCTATATCAAAATGGACTTATCGTCCAAAGACATGGCACCTCTACTTAACATGAGTATTCGTAGCATCGAAACCAATCGCTACCGCATTCGCCAAAAGCTTGAATTAGATAGAGATGTGAACTTAGCAGAGTTTTTGCAAAAATTTTAATAGAATCTTACTTTGGTGATAATGAAATTTATTGTTCTAATTTGTTCATATAGAATAGTTTACAATAGACGATGCTAATTTACACCCCCTTTAGGGGCTTGGGGCAGTTAAAAATAGTTTGGTTGCTGCCACCTTTTGAGATAGCTATCGAGAGACTAATGCTAACATGAAAATAGTATTTTTTCGCATCTTATTCACCTTTTTTATTTTAAAAATTCAACTTTATAAAATATTCTAAGTAAAAATTCAATATCTATAAACAAATCTTGTTTTAATGTTGTTAATATATTTAATGTTTCATTATTAATAAGCATATCTTCATGAAAAAAGTCATTGTCTCCATTGTTGTATTGTTAATTTCAATTGTACTTTTCGCACAAAATAAGCCTGAAATCGAATGGGTTTCAGTTTCTGGTGGCACTTTTGTAATGGGTACGCCGCTCACAGAGCCCGAGCGGGGTAGCGACGAACGCCAACACACCGTAACGCTAAGTCCATACAAACTTAGTAAATACGAAGTTACTTTTGAGCAATACGATGCTTTTTGTCGTGCAACAAAACGTTCAAAACCCGATGATGAAGGCTGGGGGAGAAAAAAACGTCCCGTGATAAATGTTACTTGGGAAGATGCAAAAGCTTTTGCCGAATGGGTTGGAGCACGATTGCCTACTGAAGCCGAATGGGAATTTGCATGCCGTGCTGGTACTACTACGCCATTTAATACGGGCGAAAATTTAAAAACTTCGCAAGCTAACTACAATGGAAATTTTCCATACAATGGTAATGACAAAGGGAAATATCTTCGAAAATCTGTTCCTGTTGGCAGCTACGAACCCAATGCGTGGGGACTTTACGATATGCACGGAAATGTGTACGAGTGGTGCAGCGATTGGTACGGACAGTATCCACCAGTTGATGAAACAGATCCTCAAGGTGTAAAAACAGGAAAACATAAAGTGTATCGTGGTGGTGGTTGGAACTTTTTAGCACGCATCTCGCGAAGTGGTTATCGCGATTACTTTTTTCCCGAACGTGCCGATTTACATATTGGTTTCCGATTGGCAAGTTCCGAAAAATAAAATTTAATAATTGAGAAATAGAACGCCCTACAAGTTTTTATGAAATTTGTAGGGCGTTTCTTTTTTTTAATCCAACTCAATAATTGTAATCCCAGCGCCACCAAACTGCACATGTTCGTCGCGGTAAGTAGCTACACCATTGATTGTTGCAAGGTATTGGCGAATCATTTGGCGTAAAGCTCCAGTGCCTGTTCCGTGCAATATGCGCACCGAAGTCATACCAACCATTATTGCATCGTCGATAAAATAGGTAACCGCTTGCAATGCTTCATCCACACGCATTCCGCGCACATCAATTTCCGATTTAAAGGTGAGTTTGCGTTGTCGCACTTCGTCGTTTGTATTTTGTCCGAGATTGTCGTATTTATGCTTTTCTTTTTTAAGTTGCGTATTACTAATGGCTTCTAAATTCGAAATTTTTACGGTTGATTTCATTTGCCCAAAAGCCACAATAGCATTATTATCCTGAATTTCAATAATTTTACCCGTGGCAGTTTGTCCTTTTAGTCGAACCGTTGAGCCCTGTTTTATAGTTTCGATGTCAAGGTTTTCGCGTTTAGTATTTTGTGATTCTAGTTTTTTATTGACATTTATATTTTTAAGTTGAAGCCTGTTTTGCGAATTTTTTAACTCTTCTTTAGGGGGCTTGGGGTTAGATTCTGTGGTAAGTTCTTGTTTAAAATCTTCCAACTCTTTTCTAATTTCTTTCGTCTTTTCTTTTTCGGCCTGTGCTTCTTTAATCACACGAATGGTATTTTCAATTTTCGCATTCGTATTACTCAATAAGGTTTGCGCTTCGGTTTTTGCTTTTTGAGTTATATCCTTGCGAAGTTTGTCAATACTTCCCATTTCGGCTTCGTATTTGGCAAGTGTTTCTTCTAATTTCTTTTCTTTTTGGCGAATTTCCCGACGCTTATTTTCCCAATAGCGTTTATCGCGTACAATGTCCTGCAAATGTTTATCATAATCCATTCGCTCCGAACCAACTTTGGCTGCAGCATCGGCTATTAAGTCTTCGGGTAAGCCAATTTTTCGAGCTATTTCTATGGCAAACGAACTACCCGGATTTCCGATACTTAATTGGAATAGAGGTTGCAAATGCTGACGGTCGTAGAGCATAGCGCCATTCACAACACCTTCGGTGGCATCTGCATAGAGTTTTAAATTGGTGTAATGCGTGGTTATAACGCCAAAAGCCTCACTTCGGTTGAAACGTTCGAGCGTGGCTTCCGCCATTGCGCCGCCTATCATAGGTTCGGTGCCTGTTCCAAATTCATCAATCAGCAACAATGTTTTTGGGTTACTATTTTTGACAAAAAACTTCATATTTAGCAAGTGCGAACTGTAAGTCGAAAGGTCGTTTTCGATAGATTGTTCATCGCCAATATCTATAAAAAGCCGCTCAAAAATACCGGCCCTACTACTATCATGTATTGGTATCAACAATCCGCATTGCAACATATATTGCAGTAAAACCACTGTTTTCAAACAAACCGATTTTCCGCCTGCATTTGGACCCGAAATCAACAAAATACGTTGTTTCTCGTTGAGAATAATATCTAAAGGCACAATTTCCTTTTTCTGTCGGCGAAGCGACAAAAACAAGAGTGGATGCACAGCCTTCGACCATTCCAATTGACATTCATTGTCAGTTCGTGGTTTTATAGCGTTTATTTCGATGGCAAAAAGTGCTTTTGAACGCAAAAAATCAATTGTTCCCAAAAAGTCCTGCGATGCATTTATCTCTTCGAAATAAGGACGTAGATAGGTGGTAAATTCTACTAAAATTCGTATAACTTCCCGTCGCTCCTCTGCCTCCAATTCTCGAATACGGTTATTTGCCTCTACTACTTGCTGTGGCTCAATGAAAACGGTTTTGCCCGTAGCGGATTCGTCGTGAACAATTCCGCTAATTTTTCGCTTAAAAGCCGGCGAAACAGGAATCACCAATCGACCATCGCGCATGGTAGGTGCTACATCTTTTTCCACATATCCATCGGCTTGTGCTTGTCGCAATATTGCACTCAATGTACGTGAGACTGAGTTTTCGACCTGATGAATATCTTTCCGGATGCGGGCAAGCTCGGGCGAAGCATTGTCTTTTAATTTGCCAAATTTGGTGAGTAAACTTTCAATTTTACGGATTATTTGAGGAAAAGTTTCCGTTCCGGGCAGTAATTTGGATAAATATGGATAGGGATTTTCTTCTTTTTTTGTCAAAAAAGAAACTAGTTTTCGAACAGCTTCTAAGGCTCGCCAAAGCCCAAAGATTTCTAATTCATCTAAAAAAAGCCCTTCAATCCGCACACGCAACAAAGCGGAACGTATATCAAAGAAATCACCAATGGGCAATTCCTCGCCATCGGTGGTAAGCACACGAAGCATCTCATCGGTTTCGCACAGCAATCGGTCGATAAGCTCATAGTCGGCACTAAATTGAATTTCGTCAACTTTTTCAGTACCTAAAGTGCTGATACATTTATCTTTCAGTAAATGTCGGATACTGGTAAAATCTATTTTTTGTTCGAAATGGGCGGGATAAAGCATTTAATTATTCTCTTGAATTTTGTTCAGCAAAGGTAGTATTTCTGTATCGCTTCTTAATACAGCCGAAAGCATGGCAACACCTTGCTCCGTGAAAACATAAGGTAAGCTTGATGAATGCTTTAAGTTTTTGAACCGGTCGCAATTTGCGACCAGTTCAATTTGTTCATTTTCATTTAATTGGAAGCAAAATGATGCAGGAAAACGTTGAATATTTCTTTTAACCTGTTCATTAATACGTTTCGTTTCAACTTCATATAACTCTGCCAAATCGCGATCAATCATTACTTGATTGCCTCTTATAGTGAAAATTCGATTTTCAATCAAAACGGTATCAATTTTTGCAATTTTCTCTTCCATAGTTTCTCTAATTTTTATACAAACAGCTTCATCATTCCCCTTTAGGTGTTGTCGTTAGTTTCTTTGCTTCTTCCCATATTTCATCCATTTCGGCAAGCGACATGCTTTTCAAATCTCTGCCTTGAGCTATTGTTTTCGACTCTAAATAATTAAAACGGCTAATAAACTTGCGATTGGTTCGCTCTAAGGCATTTTCTGGATTGATATCGTACAAGCGAGCCGCATTAATAAGGCTAAAAAGCAAATCGCCAAATTCTGCTTCCATTTTATCTTTGTCCATGGCTTCCACTTCGACTTTGAACTCGTTTATCTCTTCCTCCACTTTTCCCCAAACTTGTACGCGCTCTTCCCAATCGAAACCCACGCTGCGTGCTTTATCTTGAATTCGGTGGGCCTTAATCATGGCGGGAAGCGAAACGGGAACGCCCGAAAGCACAGTTTTATTTCCCCCTTTTTCTTTGAGTTTGAGCTGTTCCCAATTTTGCATTACGGTATCACTATCATTTGCTTCTACATCGGCAAAAATATGTGGATGACGATAAATCAGCTTTTCGCATAAACCCTTGCAAACATCATAAATATCGAAATCACCCGTCTCCGATGCCATTTCGGAATAGAAAACAATATGTAACAATATATCGCCTAACTCTTTGCGTATTTCATTTTTATCTTCGCGAATAATGGCATCTGCCAATTCATAAGTTTCTTCAATGCTTAGAGTTCTAAGTGTCTCAAAAGTCTGTTCTTTATCCCAAGGACATTTCGCACGAAGTTCGGTCATTATTTCTAAAAGGCGTCCAAATTCTTTGAGTTTTGTATCTAATGTATTCATTTTCTATTGTTTAATAATTTCAATGCACTAACTTTATCTTGGTTAAGTTGGGCAATAAGTTCGTCTAATGAATCGAATTTGTGTTCATCTCGAATTTTACATATAAAGCTCACTTTAATATTTTTATTATAAATGTCATTCTCAAAATCGAAAATATTGACTTCGATACTTCTTTTTTTGCTATTGTCGATGGTTGGTCTATTTCCAATATTTAACATCCCGTTTAGCCAAACTTTTTCAATCTGCACCTTCACTGCGTAAACGCCTTTTGTTGGAATTTGTTTTTCAGTATCAGTTACTTCGATATTAGCAGTAGGAAAACCTAACTTCCGCCCTATTTTTAAGCCATCAGTTACTTTACCTGTTATGGTGTAATTATAACCTAACAATTTATTAGTCAGCTTAATATCTGCATTTTTTAGTGCCAGTCGAATATCTGATGAGCTAATGTGCGTACAGTCAGGCAATGACAAACGGGTTGCCTGAATTGCTTGTATACCAATTTGTTCACCATACTTTTCGTATTCAGGAAATCCATCCGTACGATTGTGTCCAAATCGATGGTCGTGTCCAACTAATAACGTTTTTACGTTCAATTGTTTGAAAAGAATGTTATTGAGGAAATCGTAAGCACTCAATTTTGACATTTCTATCGAAAAATCGAGCACTATACAATAATCAATTCCAGTGGTAGAAAGTTGCTCGATTTTTTCGTCGAAAGTTGTAAGAAGAAGTGGTTGAAAATCGGCATGAAGCACTTTACGAGGATGCGAATTGAAAGTGATGACTGCCGAAAGCCGATTTTGATACTTAGCAATTCGTTTTAGTTCATCCAGCAAAAAACGATGTCCGAGATGCACACCGTCGAAAAATCCGACAGTTGCAACTAATTCATTATCAAAAACATATTTCTCGTTTGGATAAATCAGTTTCATTTTTACAAATTAAGTAAAAAATCAAGATTTTCACCTTGAGTTACAAAATGCGTTTGAAAACCCAATGCTTTTGCTGTTTCGATGTTTTTTGGTCCATCGTCCAAAAACAAACATTCGCCAGCTACCACACCAGCATCGGCAAGTAATGCTTCAAAAATAGCTGTATTGGGTTTTGTTAGCTTCATTTCGTACGAAAAATAGCATTTGTCAAAAAAATCTTGAAATCTTATTCCTGTACCTTCAAGCGCTTTTGGCACACTTACATCAATATGAAGTGGATTGGAATTGCTTAAAAGCAATAATCTATATTTCAGTTGAAGTTTCTTCAATAATACCAATCTTTCGGCGGGTATATCGCACAAAAACGAACACCAAGCAGCATCAATTTCAGCATCAGATAGTACGCTACTACTTAATTTTCTAATTTTGTTTCTAAATTCAACGGTCCCTATTTCTCCATTTTCAAATTTTAGAAAAAAATCTTTTTGACCAAAATTACTTAAATACGATTCTATGTTGTTAACGCCAAGTCGTTTTAAATTCTCGATACATTGCGGTAGATCCAGATTAATTATCACTCCTCCAAAGTCGAAAATAAGGGTTGTTATGCTATTTTTTTTCTCCATTAAATGTAAAAATATTGATTGTATTCGATCAGATTGTTGTAATTTATTGCTTTTCCACCCAAACCCGTGCATTAACAAACGCTTCCACCCACGGTGTGATTTGGTCGCTGTTTTTGCGGTCGGCAGGATAATTGGCACATTGCCAAGGGAAAATAGCACGCTCAGGGTGTGGCATCATAGCTAAATGACGACCGTCAGCCGAACAAATACCTGCTGTGGCATAATCCGAACCGTTTGGATTGGCCGGATAACCTGCATGTGTATATTTTGCAATAATATTGTATTCGTTTTCCGCTTTTGGCAAATAGAATTTACCTTCACCGTGCGCTACCCAAACACCTAATTTGCTTCCACTTAGCGAACCTAACATTACCGAATTATTTTCAGGTATAGTTAAACCAACAAAGCCGGATTCAAATTTGTGCGAGTCGTTGTGATGCATTTTTACCTCTCCAAACATCGAAGCAGAACTAGCTTCAACTCCCCCTTTAGGGGGTTGGGGGGCAGTTTTGCCAAATAATTCCACCATCAACTGACAACCGTTACAAATACCTAAACTCAAGGTGTCGCTACGTTTATAGAAATTATCCAGCGCCAATTTCGCTTTTTCGTTATATAGGAATCCTCCTGCCCAACCTTTGGCAGAGCCAAGAACGTCAGAATTAGAGAATCCACCACAGAACACCACCATATTTACGTCTTCCAGCGTTTCGCGACCTGTAGCTAAGTCGGTCATGTGAACATCTTTCACATCAAAACCTGCCAAATATAAGGCGTAAGCCATTTCGCGTTCGCCATTTGTTCCTTTTTCACGAATGATAGCTGCTTTTACGCCACTTGGTTTACGGTCGGGTGAAATGCCGAATTGTGATAATTTACCTTTGAAATCTGCATTGAAAGCAAATTCCAAGGATTGATTTTTATAGTTGTTATAACGCGATTGTGCGCATACTTCACCGCTTTGTTTACGGTCGAGCAAGTACGATGGCTTAAACCATAAATCGCGTAAATCATTTATTGAGAATGAATAAGCTTCTTTTTTGCGGTTGATTTCCAAACGGCGTTCAGCAATTGGTGTAGCAATACGGGCAAAACCAACGCCATTGTCAACAAGAATTTTCTCAACAGCTTTGCGGTCTTTTACCTGAATTAACACACCTGGATTTTCAGCAAAAAGCATGGTTACTAATGAGTTTTCGGCAATATAATCCAAGTTTACATTCAAGCCTCCTTTTGAGTTTGCAAAACACATTTCGAGCAATGCGGTTATCAAACCACCTTCCGAAATATCGTGACCAGCCAAAATCAGGCGACTGTTAATCATTTCCTGAATGCTATCAAAAGCTGCTTTAAAGTATTCAGCATCTTTTACGGTAGGAACATCATCGCCAATTTTGTTTAGCGTTTGCGCCAAAACCGAACCACCTAATTTATGACTATCAAACGAGAAGTCAATATAATAAATGGCTGATTTTTCGTCGTTAACCAACACCGGTGAAACCACTTTTTTCACATCCGATACTTCAGCACCAGCCGAAATAATCACAGTTCCGGGCGAAAATACTTTATCGTTACCGTATTTCTGAGTCATCGAAAGGGAATCTTTTCCGGTAGGAATATTGATTCCCAAAGCACAAGCAAAATCCGAACAAGCTTCCACCGCTTTGTACAAACGGGCATCTTCACCCGGGTTTTTACAAGGCCACATCCAGTTAGCGCTTAGGGAAACGCTGTCCAAACCATCGGTCAATGGTGCCCACACAATGTTTGTCAATGCTTCGGCAATAGCCATAACTGAACCAGCTTCCGAATCAGCCATTGCAACCATTGGTGCATGACCGATAGAAGTAGCAATACCTACCGTTCCACGAAAATCAAGAGCAACCACACCCAAGTCATTCAACGGCAACTGAATTTCACCAGCACATTGCTGACGGGCAATTTTACCTGTAACCGAACGGTCCACTTTGTTTGTCAACCAATCTTTACATGCCACCGATTCTACCTGTAGCACATTTTCGATATAGCTTTGAAGTTTATCTTCCGAAATTTCGGGAGCTGCATAGCTTTCAACCACACTATTATCAACTATTACCATTCTTGGAGGCTTTCCGAACATATCTTCTAATTTCAGGTTGATAGGTGTTTGTCCATCAGCTTGCTCAAACACAAAATCCATTTTGCCAGTGGTTTCACCAACTACATAAAATGGAGCGCGTTCGCGTTCGGCTATGGCACGTACTTTCTCCACTTCTTTTTCGGAAATAACAAAGCCCATACGTTCCTGACTTTCGTTACCAACTATTTCTTTGGCACTCAAAGTTGGGTCGCCAACTGGTAAAGCTGACATATCAATTTTTCCACCGGTTGTTTCCACCAATTCCGATAAACAGTTGAGGTGTCCACCTGCGCCATGGTCGTGAATAGACACAATAGGATTGGTTTCGGCTTCGGCCAAAGTACGAATTACGTTCGAAACACGTTTTTGCATTTCGGGGTTGGCACGTTGTACAGCGTTCAACTCAATAGAATTGTCGTACTCGCCAGTTTGAACCGAAGATACAGCAGCCCCACCCATACCAATGCGGTAGTTGTCGCCACCCATAACAACTACTTTTTCGCCGGCAGCCACATCACCTTTCAGTGCATCGCGCATAGTTCCAAAACCAACGCCACCAGCCATCATGATGACTTTGTCGTAACCAAATTTCTTGTCGTTTTCCTGATGTTCAAACGTAATTAATGAACCACAAATAAGTGGCTGACCGAATTTATTTCCAAAATCAGATGCTCCGTTCGACGCTTTAATCAGAATTTGTTCTGGTGTTTGGTACAACCATTTGCGAGGAGCGATATTGTTTTCCCAGCTACGATTTTTGTCGTTACGAGGATATGAAGTCATGTAAACCGCTGTTCCGGCAATCGGCAAACTCGCTTTTCCACCACCGAGGCGGTCGCGAATTTCACCACCAGTTCCGGTTGCTGCACCGTTGAAAGGCTCAACAGTTGTCGGGAAGTTATGTGTTTCTGCTTTCAACGAAATTACCGAATCAATTTCCTTGGTTTGGAAAAAATCCGGCTTATCGCCACTGGCAGGCGCAAATTGTTCAATTTTTGGTCCAGCATTGAATGCTACATTATCTTTATAAGCCGAAACAATTTTATTTGGATTTTCTTCGGATGTTTTACGAATTAATTTAAAAAGACTCAATTCTTTCTCTTCTCCATCAATCACATATTGACCGTTGAAAATTTTGTGACGACAATGCTCCGAATTTACTTGCGAAAATCCAAATACTTCGCTATCAGTGAGTTTTCGACCCACTTTTTTACTTATATTATTCAAGTACTCAATTTCATCTTCGCTAAGTGCTAATCCTTCATGAGCGTTGTAAGCAGTTACGTCGTCGATATATAAAATCGGTTCAGGCTGTTTGTTGATAGTGAAAATATCCTGATTCAGACCTGAATAAATGCGTTCGAGCATCGGGTCGTATTCCAAACCACCTTGTGCAGAAGGAGTATGCGGCATCAAACGAAACTCCTCTATACGAAGAATGCCGCTGATACCCATATTCTGAGTGTTACCTTCGATACTCGACAGATTCGTCAATTTTGCTTCACTAAAAAGCCATTCTAATTTACTAACATCTTCGTTCGACAAATTGCTTTTGCTCTGAACCACAAAAACATGTTGGGCAGGAGTTTGAAAAAATTGAATCATTGGTTTTAATAAAATTAGAAGTTAGAAGTAGAGACGTGGCATACCGCGTCTTAAAAGAATTAAGGTGCTGAAATTTAGCTGTTTAAATATCAATTTTTAATTCTTTGAATTTGTATGCAAAGATAGGATTTTTATGTGGTTTAAAAAAGAATACAAGTCTATTTTATTCAGCTAAATAGGAATAAATACGCACTAATTTTGTTCTACAATTTTAATTTCGTCGTCGGTTAAATTGTAAAGAGCATACACCATGCGGTCAATTTCGGCATCGGTACTGTCAATCTGAGCTTTAATTGTACGAGCTATCTCAGCCTCCTTGCCGAAATAGTATTCCCAATCGGCTTTTTGACTGAGTGTGAGTTTTACCTTTAGTTTATCCAATTCTTTTATAAATTCGCCATAAGATAATAAATACCAGTTGTGTAATTTTGTTGGTAAAGTATTCAATTTAAATTCACGCTTTAAGTTTCGTTGAAATTTACCACTATCATTCTGTAACTTTGTGTTTAATAAAAGTAATTGGTCGGCTTTGGCAATGAAAGGTTGTTGGGCTTCTGAATTAAAATTGTCAGGTATTGGGATTCTGTTTGTTATCGAATTATCAAAATGCATTGTTCGAATTGCACGTGCAAAAATAAATCGGTAACTATACCAATTTATTAATTTCGAATTTAACAATAACCAAAATACAGGACTACTATAACCCTCGTAAAATGTTAATTGGTTTATTGTATCTACAATTGCAAAATCCTTATTAGCAGGCAAGCAGGCTGTGATTTTAATATGATTGGAGGGGTTTTCAATATGTGCAACAATATTTTGAACCAAAATTGAATTCTCATTTATAAAGCATTTTGGCTCATGAGTCAAAATCTCTTTATTAATTCTACCTTTCGAGCCCACTACTCCAAATCGCTGAATTTCGGCACCACCCAAAACTACGGTATCGCCATTTTCTGAAATTTTACTTTGAAAAATTCCACCTCTCGAATTTGCGGCAATATTTCCAATATATTTGTTTGATTTTCGAATTTTTAATCCTATATTTAATTCGGAGTTCGAAACATTATTCAAATAAAAACCGAAAGTTTGGAAGTGCAGCTTTTCTATATGTCCAATTATTTCAACTTTATCACCTTCGAGTTTGCCACAATTATAGTGATTTAATTTTCTATTTTTGTGTATAATAAAAATAATTTGTTCCAATAAAATTTCAGTCCAAACTTTTTTACAGTCGATAATTTCATTAATTTCAGGCAAAAGGTAGGCTCTAATTGATTCGTAGTTTGAAGCGAATGTAAATGCTTTTGGGATTATAAAACTTAAAATACCATTGATATTCAGCAAGTTATCGAATGATTGTTTGATGAAAGAAATAGCAGTTTCTGAGCCACCTTTTATATATTTATCATTAAGATATTTTTGTGTCAAATGGTCTAATTTTGCCCCGTACGGCGGATTCCCAATTACCACATCAAATCCCTTTTTCTCTTTTCCATATATCGGAGTTGGCTCCGAAACAGCTTCGAGTTTTTGGGCATATTCATAAGCTTTTTTCGACAACTCAATAGCAAGTTTCGACAATTCGAGTGCTTGCTCGGCTTTGGATTGCGAAGCTAACAATTTGTCCTGAACCAATTTGAGGTAATCGGGCGATTCATCTTTTTTCGCGATAATTTGTTCCTCGACAATAGCTTTATCCCCAAATATTTGTGGAAATTCTTTTTCCCAGACGAACGCTTTTTCGCCAGCCACAGCAGGGTCGTCGATAAGCGAATTTCCACATTTGATATTGCGACTTAGGTCGTTCAATTTTCGGTTGGGTTGTGCCGTGCGAAGCCAAAGCGAGAGTTTGGCTATTTCTACGCTCTCTTCGTTGAGGTCAACACCAAAAAGGTTGTTTTCCAAAATGGTATTTTCAAAATCGCTTAGCACCAAAGCATCGCCAAAAAGTTTGGCTTGCAATTCGTCGATATACCTGTGTTCGTCAATCAAAAAATTCAAGGCTTGATTCAGAAAAGCACCCGAGCCACAAGCAGGGTCGCAAATGGTTATTTGCAACAACCAATTGCGATAAGTAATAAGATTGTCTGCTAAAATTTGTTTCCTTTTTTTCTGCAAGGGGGCATGCCCTCTTGTGAAACAATACTCTTCATCGTTGATACCTAATTCGGCTTTTTTCTCTGTGCATAGTTGCCCCACAGTATTATCAACAATATATTTGGTAATATACTTGGGCGTATAAACAATGCCATCGCGTTTTCGTTTGGTTTTCGATTTGTCGAATGCTGCTCCGGTAGCTTTTGCAGTGAGTTCATCTAACTCATTGAGAGAATTTTCGAAAATGTGACCTAAAATATTTACATCCACATCACTTGCAAAGTCGTATTCTGAGATTTTAGTTGTGTGGCGATAGAGTAATTCATTGTCAATCTGTACATTATCAAGTACTTGGTCGGACTTAAAAAGTCCACCATTGTATGCAAATACTTCGTATCGTTTACCTTTATAACCGGTATTTAAATATTCGAAATAGTTTTTAAAGCGTTCGTAAAGAGGTATTTGTACATCTCTATCTTGCAAATCGAGCCAATCGCTTAAAATTAGTCTTACTGAATTAGGAGGTAATAAAAGTCGGTCTTCGGCAAAGAATAAAAATAAAAATCGAGATAGCAATTTTTGTGTTTTTTGGAATAAAAGCAAACTATTGTATTCCGGATTTTTTAGCACCAAATCGGCATGCATTTCTTCTTTAAACAACGAATAATCGCGGTATAATTGTTTCGTAATTTCGTCTTCGTGACTTACCGACTCGTTTTTTATTTTCTTTGTAATATCTTTTTCAATTTGCGAATAAGCCAAACAAAGATACATCAATTCAAACTCTTTTTCGCTGAGTGTAAACAGATTAAACTCAAGAAATTCGATGGCATTGTCGATGTAAAATCGCAATTTTTCGAAGTTGGAAGTGATAACATATACACATTCGGGCTGATTGTTTTTATAGCCAAATGCTTGTGTTTCCACATTGCCTAAATCGGTTGTATTTGTTCCTTTTAATTCTATTACTGCCTTCACTTGTCCTCCTATAACAATTGCGCCATCAGCCTTTTTGCTGTCTTTTACGTTTTTGTATTCGGTAGTCAGGTTGTAGTTTGCTTCTGGATTTTTGGTGTAGCCAAGCACTTTTACAAACAAATCAATCAAAAATTCGCCTTGATATTGTTCTTCTTTACTATTGCGAATATTAGCCTGAATTGTAGCATTTTGAAAATGCGCTTTGAATTTCGTATAAGCGTTCTTAACTGCTTGTTTATCAAGCGTTTTGAGATGTTTGTTAACGACAGATGGTTGGAAAAGTGGCATACACAGTAAGTTAATAGCGTTTGTGAGCTCAAAGATAAACAAAAGATTTTTAAATCAAAAAAAACGAATTCGCTCTTTAAGAACAAATCCGTTTTTTTTAATGCCCCAAGCGTCTAAAGAGGGAATAGCCGTCAAGCTAAGGAAAGTCTTAAAAATTGAAGTTATGCAATTTAATGGTTTTTTGACCCCCAACCCCCAAAGGGGGCTAAGACATATTCTCCTAAAAAGATAATAAAATATAAAGATACTGCGTCTTGAAGCCTCCGTCGGCTGACGGATTTGGGGGTCGCAGCATAAAATTAGCTTGACGGCTATACCCCTAAAGTGGATGCAAATTACTATCGTATCGGATAAATGAGTTTCACATTTTCAAATCTTCTCCTTACTTTTTTGCTGGTTTATACAAATGCGACGAATGTCCGTAGAATAATTCGGCAGCTTCCATTACCGTTTCCGAAAGGGTAGGGTGGGGGTGAATTGTAAGTGCTAAATCTTTGACAGTTGCGCCCATTTCGATGGCTAAAACAGCTTCGGCTATCATTTCGCCGGCTCCTGGGCCACATAATCCAACTCCCAATACGCGTTCTGTTTCGGGGTCGACAAGTATTTTTGTCAGCCCATCGCTGCGATCGAGTGTTGTAGCGCGTCCACTTGCAGCCCAAGGGAATTTGGCCACTTCGTATTTAATACCTTTAGCAGTTGCTACGTTCTCATTTAAGCCTGCCCACGCAATTTCTGGGTCGGTAAATACTACTGCTGGAATTGCCAAGGGTTCGAACGCTACTTTTTTGCCCGATATTGCATCTACCGCCACGCGTCCTTCGTGCGACGCTTTGTGTGCCAACATCGGTTCGCCCACAATATCGCCAATGGCATAAATGTTCTCATCGTTGGTTTTCAGTGTATTGTCAGCAATTATCCAGCCGCGTTCGTTTACTTTTACTTGTGTGTTTTCAAGTCCCAAACCAGCCGTTGAAGGTTTGCGACCAATCGACATCAATACATAATCGTACCGCTGTTCTTCCACAACGCCATCTTTGTTTTCAATTTTTACCGTTAATCCTTCGCCCACTTCTTTAATTTCAATCACTTTCGATTGTAACATAATTTTGTCGAACGAATGATCTAAGCGTTTTTTGAGATGCGAAACCAAATCCTGATCTGCACCCGGAAGCAAGCGATCCATAAACTCTACCACCGACACTTTTGTACCTAAAGCGGCATACACCGAACCAAGTTCCAATCCGATATATCCACCACCCACAACCAACAAACTTTTAGGAATGGTGGGCAAATCGAGTGCCGAAGTGGAATTTAACAGGTATTTACTGTCGATTTGCAGCGAAGGCACAGTGGCAATAATTGAACCGATAGCGATAATTGCTTTATCATAAGTTATTTCTTGCAAAGAACCATCTTCTTTTGTAACAATAATACTTTTCGACGAAGCAAATTTGGCTCTACCCTGCACGTAATTTATTTTGCGCTGTTTGGAGAGCACGCCAAGTCCGCCGGTAAGTTTGTTAACCACTTTATTTTTAAAAGCACGCAGTTGGTCAATATCAATTTTGGGTTCACCAAAATCAACACCCCACGCTTTTGCTTCTTTGGTTTCATTAATCAGCTTTGCCACATGCAGCAAAGCTTTGGAAGGAATGCAACCTCGATAAAGGCAAACGCCGCCTGGATTTTTATCCAAATCCACCAAAGTAACGTTCATTCCTAAATCGGCAGCGTAAAATGCAGCTGCATAACCGCCCGGTCCTCCACCTATTACTACTATATTGTTCATGTTTTTTGTTAATTTGTTAATCAGTTAATTTGTTGATTTGTTAACTAGTCAACTTATGAACTAATCAACAAATCACTCAATATTACATTCCCTCCACCACCAACTTCATTGGATTCTCGATGGCATCAATTATCCAACGCAAGAAGCGAATGCCGTCGGCACCATCAATCACTCTATGATCGTACGAAAGAGAGAATGGCAACATTAAGCGTGGTTCAAATTTACCATCAATGTAAACCGGTTCCATTTGCCCGCGCGAAATACCTAAAATTGCTACTTCGGGTGCATTTACAATCGGTGTGAAAGCCGTTCCGCCAATGCCGCCCAAGTTGGTAATGGTAAAGCAACCACCACTCAAATCGGCAATACCTGCTTTTTTTGTACGGGCTTTTTCGGTCAATACATTCATTTCGCGTGCAATTTCAATCACATTCATCTTGTCCGCATTTCGAATAACGGGTACCATCAATCCAAAATCTGTATCCACAGCAATACCAATATTAAAGTATTTTTTGTAAATAATTTGTTTGTTTTGCATGTCCACACTGGCGTTAAATTGCGGGAACTTTTTAAGCGCTAACGCAATTACTTTTACCAAAATAGCTGTAACGGTCAATTTTACGCCTTGCTTGTCAGCCATTTTAGCATAACTCTTGCGAAACTCTTCGAGAGCCGTAATATCTGCTTTGTCAAATTGGGTAACGTGTGGAATAGTATGCCAAGCGTAGCTTAAATGTTCGGCTGTTTTGTAACGAATATTGCTCATTGTTTGCAATTCTATCTCGCCAAATTTTGTAAAATCGGGTAGGGGTTCCGCATGTTGTTCGGCACGAATGTGTTGAATTTCATTGCGTTGCTGATGCAGCGTTTTACTAAACGCTTTTACGTCATCGAGCAAAATGCGTCCACTCGGGCCGGTTCCTTTTATCTGATTTACATCTACGCCAATCTCGCGCGCCAATCGGCGAACCGAAGGCGCAGCAGGCGCAGCATTTTGTAAAATGGCAGGCTGATTATCAACGGCTATTACTTTGGGTCGTTCTACACTTTTAGCTGC
>JAIFKX010000091.1 GCA_020049335.1 Paludibacter sp.
AAACACCATGCGCGATGCCTTTGTAGCTGCATTAAGCTTGAATATTTTCAATAAATATTCCGAACGATTGAAAATGGCTAATATCGCCCAGGTAGTAAACGTGCTTCAGGCAATGATTTTGACTGATGGCCCGAAAATGGTACTGACACCTACCTATTATGTATTTGATATGTACAAACCGCATAAGGATGCTACTTTTTTGCCAATGGAGATTCAATGTGATTCGTTAAAATCCGGCAACCGTACTTTCCCCTCAATAAGTGCCTCGGCATCAAGAGATGCTAAAGGGGCGATTCATATAACTTTAGCAAATATCAACCCGGATAAAAGCCAACAGATTAATGTGGATTTGTCGGATGTGAAAATTTCAAAAATAGCAGGTAAGATATTATCTGCAAAGAGCATAAATGCATACAATACATTTGAAAACCAGCAACTTGTTGTACCTAAAACATTTGAGGATATGAAAATGAGTTCAAATGGTCTGCTCCTGAATGTGCCTGCTCAAGCTATTGTTTCAATAGAGATTAACAGCAAACTTTAATGCACTACGATTTTAATCAGATAAAACACAAACGAAAAAAAGAATATAATGAAACTCAAAAAAATTACAGGATTATTTGTATTTGCTCTAGTAATAAGTAATTTACAAGCAAAACCGCAGTTTGGCAAAGCCGATTTATTTAACGACAACTGGAAATTTATTTTGTCAGATGTAAAGGATGGCGCTAGCAAAACTACCAACGACTCCAAATGGCAAAGCATCGATTTGCCACACGATTGGAGCGTGAAAGGTACTTACAGCCCCGATAAAGCCAGTTGCCAGGGCTATCTGCCGGGGGGCATTGGGTGGTATCGCAAAACCTTTTCTGTTCCGGCAACCGATAAGGATAAAAAAGTATTTATTTATTTTGAAGGCGTATATAACCGCAGCGAAGTTTTTATCAACGGCGTTTCAGTTGGCAAACGCCCCAACGGATACATCTCTTTCCTATACGACTTGTCGCCTTATATCAAATTCGGAGAGGAAAATGTACTTTCGGTACGTGTCGACCATTCGCGCGAAAAAGATTCGCGTTGGTATACAGGTTCGGGCATTTACCGCGATGTGTATTTGGTTACCGCCAATACCTTGCATCTCGATACTTGGGGGGTTTATGCTTATCCTTCGGTGGTCGAAAAAGATAAAGGTATTTTGCAAATTCAGGTAGAACTAAAAAATGAATCGACTCAGAAAAAAAATGTGGTGGTGATAAACGAACTTATTGCACCTACGGGCGAAACGAAATCAACTATCAAACAAAAGTTAGTTGTAAATGCCTCCGAGTCTTATACTTACAAAAACGCAATAACTGTTCGTAATCCGCAATTATGGAACCTCGATAATCCTGCGTTGTATAAACTCAAAACCAAAGTGTATGCTGATGGAATGCTCGTCGACGAATCACTTATCAATACCGGTTTCCGTAAATTCACTTTCGACCCCAACAAAGGTTTTGCGCTTAACGGAAAGTGGATGAAAATGAAAGGCGTTTGCCTGCATCACGATGCCGGAGTGCTAGGCGCTGCGTTTTACAACGAAGTGTGGGAACGCCGAATAGAAACACTGAAAGAGTTGGGTGTGAATGCTATACGTACAAGTCACAACCCTCAAGCACCTGATTTTTACGAATTGTGCGACAAATTGGGCATGTTGGTGCTTAACGAAGCTTATGACGAATGGGAATTCCCCAAGCGTAAATGGCTCGAAGGATGGAATGTGGGTAAACCTGGCTTCGAAGGTTCGTACGACTTTTTTGAGCAATGGGGCGAGCGCGACCTCGAAGATATGGTACGTCGCGACCGAAACCATCTTTCGGTTTTTGCGTGGAGCATTGGTAATGAGGTAGATTACCCCAACGACCCCTATTCGCATCCGGTATTGGATGGCGGAAAACAAACGGGATTTACGCAGGCAATTTATGGTGGATATAAAAAGGATGCACCCGATGCTTTACGCTTAGGAGTTATTGCCAAACGATTGGCAACGGCTGTGAGACGTTTTGATATGTCGCGCCCTGTAACTGCTGGTTTGGCTGGCGTAGCCATGTCCAACCAAACGGAATATCCTGCTGCTTTGGACATTGCCGGTTATAATTATACCGAAAGCATGTATCATTCCGACCATAAAAAATACCCCTCGAGAGTTATTTATGGCAGCGAAACCCGCCACGACCTCGAAGCATGGAAAGCAGTTACCGACAACGAATTTATTTTTGGGCAGTTTATCTGGACAGGAATTGATTACCTTGGCGAATCGGGACAGTGGCCTTCGCGCGGATTTTATTCGGGTTTGCTCGATTTTGGTGGATTTATTAAGCCACGCGGTTATTTCCGCCAATCGCTTTGGAGCGAAAAGCCAATGGCATACATAGGGACTTATCCTATTGATAAGCATAAAAATTCGAGTGTAAATGCCGATGTTTTATCGCAGCTCGAAGCACAGGAAGGGAATGAAAATCAGCACCTTTCGGTGGATGCATGGTCGGTTTGGAATTACGATGAAAGTCAGCTTGTGCGCGTTGTTGCCTACACCAATGCTGCAAATGCTCGCTTATTGCTCAATGGGAACGAAGTTGGAAAAACGAAACCTTACGACAGCAAAACCGGAATTATTTATTGGGATATTCCTTACCAAAATGGGAAACTTGAAATTGTGGGGTTGGATAAAAATCTGAAAGAAACTACAAGAAATGTCATTCAGTCGTCAGATAAACCTTTTGCAATTACGGCACAATCTGATGTAGCAACAATTAAAAAAAATGGAGGCCTTGCTCAGATTATTGTACAAATTGTTGATGAAAAAGGTGTTCCAGTAATGATTTCGGATGATGAAGTTACTTGTACAATCGAAGGTCCTGCCAAATTACTCGGACTCGAAGCCAGCAATAATGCCGATATGAGTAATTATTCTGACAATGTTCATCGAGTATTTAATGGTCGGTTATTGGCTTATATTCAGGCAAATGGAAATGCTGGCGATATTATAGTTAAGTTTGCCGCACCTTGGTTGAAAGCTGCAAAAGTTAAAATCATAGCGGTCGAATAATCTCTCATCTGATTCTATCTTTTTCAGGCATTCTTTAAGTTTTCAATTAATTCATCTCCTAAAATATTTCGAATCATCCACTCAGTGTGGCTGAGTAGTTTCTTGTATAAACTAATTGATTTTCAAGGTTAATCTTTTATAAATGGAAATTATTAACCATTGAAGGATAGTTTATTTGTGGATTCTTAAATTGCAGAAATACAAGTGTATAGATTTTTAATCTGCTTTGTGAAAATCTTATTTTGCTAATTTTCAGTTGTATGTGCTTAACAATTTGGCATTTGCACTTGTGTATATCCAATTTTTTTTATATATCTTTGCATATTAATCCAACTTTATTGGATAGCAATCAGAATAAATGAAGAAGAAAATTAACAAGATTCTGTATATTTCGCAAGAAATTTGTCCTTATTTACCCGAATCGGAAATTGCCAATATGTGTCGGTATTTGCCACAAGCAATGCAAGACAGAGGCAAAGAAACTCGCACATTTATGCCGAAATTCGGTGCTATCAACGAACGCAGAAACCAACTACACGAAGTGATTCGCCTCTCGGGAATGAACCTTATTATTGACGATACCGATCACCCCTTGATTATCAAAGTAGCATCTATTCAGGCTGCCCGTTTGCAGGTTTATTTTATCGACAACGACGACTATTTTCATCGTAAAAATACGGTGGTCGACGAAGCTGGTAAAGAATATGAAGACAACGACGAACGCACCATATTTTTTGTTCGTGGTGTAATGGAAACTGTAAAAAAACTTCGTTGGACGCCCGATATTATTCATTGTAGTGGCTGGATGACAGCTTTGGCACCACTTTATATTAAAAAAGCATACAATCAGGATCCATTCTTCAAAAATTCGAAAGTTATTTATTCAATTTGTAACGATGCCTTTAAAGTCCCTTTCAGACCCTTATTTGCCGATCGCCTAAAACTCGAAGGCATCGAAAAAAAGCACGTTGCTCAACTTAAAGACAAAGAAATAGATTACCTCACGCTTTCCAAATTTGCAATCGACAATTCGGATGGTGTTATTCAATCTACTCCAGTCATCAGCCAAGAACTGATTAATTATATGACAGAGAAAAAAGTAAAATTTGTACCTTATGTGAAAGATGAAGATTATGCCGACGAATATCTTCGCTTCTACGATAGTTTAATGTAATTAGCACCTCAATTTTTTAACCCCTCAAATTCAAAAATCCGCTTTAGTATGAGATGGCAATTTATTTTTATTTTGGCAATTTCAATCGCATTTTTTAGCTGCGAAAACGACTTGACAAACATTGGTGCTAATATTCAACCAGCTGGCGATGCCATCGTTTTGGGTATTGATTCGTTTGGCGTTAGCTCCGAAAATTTTGATGTGGAATTTATTTATTCGAAACATGACTCCCTGCTTTTGGGTACATTTATCGACGAAACCTATGGTACTTTGTATGCCGATGTGCTTACACAGCTTCAACCTCCCGTTAACGTTTCGTACCCCGACAAAGCCATTGCGGATTCAGCTAAGCTTTTGATGGTGTATTATTCGTGGTTTGGCGATAAATACTCGCCTCTCGAAGTGAATGTTTATAAAATGGATAAGGGTAAAACATTTGCCGAATCGGAACTCTATCCATCGAATATAAAAGTGGATGATTATAGTTCTAAATCAGTTTTGCTTGGTTCTAAAGTATTTACGGCTACTGAATATGCTGGAACTCGTGTTAATCCATATCGTATTGAAATTGATTTAGATACAAACCTCATTTTTGGGCAAAATAAGTTTTCGAGTGAACTTACCCAAACATATACCTTAGGCAACGAAGCCGTTTTTCACAATAAATTTAATGGGTTGTATATCACATCAAATTTTGGCTCGGCAAGTTTGCTCAATGTGCAGAACATTTACATGCGTTACTATTACCATTATACATATCTCCGCAAAACAGTAGATGGACTTAAAGATTCGACAGCTACTGTTTCACATTACCAAGATTACCCCGCCAACGAGGAGGTACGCACTGTAAATCGCGTGGAGCTGCCTAAGAAAACTGCTGTTTTACAAGCATTTAATGCTGATAAAACGGTAAATGTAATTTCCGCTCCTGCCAATATCTATACGCGAGTAACATTTCCGCTTAAAGCCATAAAAGACAGCTTGACGAAAGGTGTGAATGGAAAAACCATGTTAATAAATCGTGCTATTTTCAGAGTAGATGCCACCGATGTGCAAGATACTACGCTCGCAGTTCCTTTGGTGGGTAGCATTTTAATGCTCAACGAAGATAGTGTGGATAATTATTTTAAAACGCGTAAACTACCAACTACCTATAATTCGGTATTGGCCTCTATTACCTACGAATACGATAGCGATAATAATGTGCAATATCTGTATAAATTCGATATGTCGAAAGTTTTGACACACGAATTAGCTAAAAACCCCGCTCTTAATGAGTTGAAATTTAGATTAATACCCGTTTCGATTAGTTACGATGGTTCTCAAAATATCAAGGAAATTAAACAGCAAAATTTGATGCGTGCAGTTAAAATTTGTTCGGGTACACATCCAACAAAGCCTATGAAGCTGCAAATGGTGTATAGTGGTTTTTAAAAACAGTTAGTTTTTTTAGAATTGAAAACCAACTTTCAGTCCTAAAGTATTTATTGTTGTAACCCCATCGTAGGTAAAAATGCCGTTTTCGGTTGATTCGCTAAGCTTGCCGCTAATGCTATAAACTGCTGCCGAAACACCTGCGTAAATTGCCGATTTGAAATTGAGGCGATGGTTAATACCGAATGAAATTTTTGCAAACGGCCCACCACCCTGATTCTTAGTTGCCGAAAAAGCATAACCGGACTCGAACCCTACAAAGGGCGATGTCCGGTTTTTTGATGTATAAGTCTGAATTTTAAAGGCTGCCGGAATTAACCCCAAATTTGCATCGGCAATCCAGTAATATCCCGTTCCAATGCCAATATATAAATCTTTACCAAACGATTTTCGGTTTCCAAAAGTCAATCCCACTTGTGGCGCCAAAGCCATACTAAAGGCTTTGCGTGCCGAAGCATTGCCTAATGAAAGCTCAAAATGAGCGCAGAAATTACCATTTGTTGTTTTAATATTCACCTGCTTACTCGAATTTGTCGGCAGGGTAGTGGCAGCTTCTATTTTTTCAATTTCGGGCATTGCAAACTGAAACCGAGCACCCGTATTGTCTTTGAGCATAATGAGTTCATCATTTTTCAGAATTACCTCCCCTACAAAAACAGCACCCGATTTGAGTGTGATTTTACTCAAAGTGCTACTTTCCTGCGAAAATAAACCACAACTAAGTAAACTCATAAAAAGTAGTATCAAATTAGTTTTCAATTGCATTTTTCGTTTTTTTTTAGTTGTTAGTTGTAATAATTCAGACTAACTTTTTTAAAACTATGTCCAAAGGTCGACAAAGTTACTTGTTTTTTGCCGAACTAATATTATAAATGCAAAAAAATGGATATCCGCAAGCAAGGTACATCTGGTTTTTTTTAAACTTTATCCGTAGTTGTGCGTTATAGTAATTTCACATATTAGAATTGTTTCTAATATGTAAATAATTCATTTACCAAAAGTAATATTATGACCAATTAGAAATTCTCGTAATAAATATACAGTATGTCTGAAAGTTTACTACCTCTAAAAGGTACTTTTAAAATATGGAATGGCTTAGTTAAATCGGGCAACGACATAAGCCTCGACCTCGAATTAGAAATCTATAAAAAAATCATTAACATTACAAATGTAGGCGAACACTATTATTGGATTTTGGATTTAGAAACCGCTCAATTCGATTTTATGAGCGCTAATGTTACCGAAATGTTGGGCTATCCACAAGAAGAATGCACGCTCAATTTCATTTTAGGTATAATCCATCCCGACGATTTACCCTACTTTATTCGTTTCGAAGAAAAGGTAGTCGCTTTTTTTAGTACGCTTACACCAGACGATTGTTTTAAATACAAAGTGCGCTACGACTATCGTTTAAGGAAAAGCGATGGCGAATACTTAAGAATTTTGCATCAGGTAATTACCTTTTCGAGTACCGAAGAAGGCGGCATCAACAAAACCCTTGGCATACATACCGACATAAACCACATTAAACCCGAAGGCACGCCCATACTGTCGTTTATTGGCTTAGAAGGCAACCCATCGTATGTAAATATTGGTGAGGAGGACGAAGAAACATTATCGCCTACAAAAGAAGTAGTTAGCAAACGAGAGAAGGATATTGTCCGCTATCTAATTCAAGGATTAAACAGCTCCGAAATTGCCGAAAAGCTTCATATAAGCCAATATACCGTAAAAAATCACCGCCGAAACATACTTGCTAAAACCCAAACCGGCTCTACCGCCGAATTAGTTTCGAAAGCGATAAAAGCGGGGTGGGTGTAGAAGAAGTTTATAGTTTGTAGTTAAGATTAAAGCGAGGGCTTCACTTGGAGTGAAACCCTCACTGTGACATATAGTAAAAGCCTCACTCTAAAATGAGGCTTTTACTTTTTTTTGAAAATGAAATCTGATTTGATAAAATGTTGGTGTAAACAAACTTTTATTTTGTTTGAAATAGAATATCTTGATTTTTATTTCTACAAAGTTTTTAGAACTTCAGATAATCAATTAGTTTTCAGACTATTGCTTTGTTACAGTATAGGTGGTATCCCAAGGACTATAAGAAAGTGTGATTATATTACCATCAATTTTTCCTTTAAGACCTAAATCTTGTTCATCACCCTCTTCGATATATGTAAAATTTATATTCGTGCCATTATCAGTAACACTAAACTTCCCAGTGGACATTTCATTATATTCAATGTCAATTAATTCATAATTTGTTGAATTTATGAAATTTAACTTCCATTCATTACCCTTCCAGGTAGTTCTTGCAAGGCTATTAGATGTTACTTCATCTTCACCACACGAAGATGCAAAAATGGCAATTATTACCAATGAAATAATAAATAGTTTTTTCATTCTGTTTGTTTTATTTTGAATTTCTCCTACTCGTATGGCTTTTCGGATACCGCCGTGAACTTTATTTTATATTATTTATAAGCCATATATAATGATTATGTAATATGTAATCATTATAAAATTATATCGCCTCAAAGTTACGGCTACATTTTGGAGCAAACAATAGTCATTTGTAGTCATTTTTTGAGTAAAAGTTGGGTTTATTAAACTTAAATTACTTCAATATGTTACTTTGAATTACAAATAGCGATTAATTGTATTTTAGTTTTAGGCTTTACTTATCTATTTTTTTTGTGTAAGTTTGCAAAAAAAAGAAATTAATATCATTTAATAATTTATTAATGAAGTTTCAAATTCTACTTCTTTTTTATATAGTTACAAGTCATAATTGTTACACTCAAACTTCGCACTACCTGATAAAAGACACCACAGATAGCAATTCTATTGTAAATAAAGTGCAAGCTATTAGGGAGCTCGAAGTGCGTTCCAAAATGGCTACTGCCAATGTAAAGTCGGGCTCAGTCGGGCTTGTTATTGATGTGGAGGAACTCCGAAAACTGCCAAATATTGTCGGAGATGCCGATCCTTTTAAAGCTTTACAATACATGGGGGGCATTTCGCAAGCGGGTGATGCGAGTGCCAATATGAATGTGCGCGGTGGAAATAACGACCAGAATCTAGTGATTCTGAATGGCTGCGCAATTCAGAATCCTACGCACGTTTTAGGCTTGTTTTCGGTTTTTAACCCCGATTTAATTGACCTTATGCGGTATTACAAAACAGGTATTCCTGCCGAATATGGCGGACGGCTTTCGTCGGTTATCGACATTAAAAACTTTAGCAATATACCACAAAAATTACATGTAGATGGTAGTGTAGGCTTTATTTCGTCGCGTTTGGCTTTAAAAATTCCATTGTCCGATAAGTTTTCGTTTTATGCTTCGCAGCGAGGTAGTTATATTGGGGCTTTTGTAATTCCAATGCTTATAAAAGCTGGTATAAATGAAAAATTAGCACAAAACGATTTTGAATTTTCCGACACTAATATTGGTTTTAATTATGCTTTAAGCTCATCCACCAAACTGTCGGGGCATTTTTATACGGGCAAAGATAGAATTAGCATTTCGCAAAGCGTAAAATATTCTATCGACGAAAACAATAGTCGATGGGGAAATCGTGTTGTGGGATTACAACTGAATCATGTTTTTTCGGAAAAATTCAGCATGGCTCATTATCTGAATGCTACCGAATTTTATTTGCAATCGAAAGTAAATTGGCTGACAACAGATTACGGTCTTAATTCTCTCAATCGAATGCTGAATTACAAAACTGACTTTGTGTATTTACATAACCGTCATACCTTTAAATCGGGTTTGGAGGCTTCGTACAACCAAACATTACCTTCGAAAATAGTTCAATCGAACAATGATGTGGAAGTATCTAATCAATCGTCGTTGTTTTACCGAAATACAGATGTTGCGTGGTATGTGCGTGATGAGTGGGAACATGGTAATTTGCTGTTAAACATTGGGTTGCGGGTAGGGGCTCATATATCAACACCCAAAATAGCAACTATAGGAGCAGAGCAAGATGCTAAATCTATTTTTTACGGTGGATTAGAGCCGCGCTTTTTCTCGCGTTGGATGTTCGACCAACGTTCGTCGATAAAATTTTCGGCAACTCGGCATTTTCAGTATCTGAGTAGAGTGCCTGTAGTGAACTTTGGCGTACCGTTGGAATTGCTTGTACCTGCTTCGGCAGTAAATAAGTCGAGTTCGCTTTGGCATTTTTCGGGAGGTTATTTTCGGAATATCTTTGAAAACAAATGGGAATTAAGTGCCGAGATGTATTATAAATCGTTTTCGAATTTGTTGGAATATGGTGGTAATCTGAACGATTTGTTTTCGGAGCAAGAGTTGCTGTCTAAGATGTACACGGGCAAAGGTTGGGCGTATGGTTCTGAGTTTTTGATTAAAAAAAATGCAGGACGATTTACAGGCTGGTTGTCGTACACGCTGGGTTGGAACTACCGGCAATTCCACAATATCAATCAAGGGAAGGCTTATTTAGCAACCAACGACCGTCGCCACGATTTTTCAATTATTGGTATGTATAAGTTTTCGGACAGGATTTATTTTAGTGCTACTTATGTTTATGCTACCGGTAGTAGGCTCAATTTGCCCCGTAGTTGGTTTGTGGTCGACAATAAAGTAGTATTAGAGTATAAAGGTTATAATTCGTTTCAAATGCCGGCTTATAACCGCTTAGATATTGCAATGAATTACAAACTCAAACCATTTTACAAAATTAATTCGGAGTTAAATTTGGCCATTTACAATGTGTATAACCGTGCTAATCCGTTTCAGGTGTATTATAACACTACAAATGTGGCAAATAGTATGGATTTCAAAATAAAAATGTCGTATCTAATACCCATTTTACCTTCATTATCATGGACATTTCATTTTTAAAAAATAGAATAATTAAAGTCCTTAGCTTATTGGCATTTGCTGCGGTCTTTGTTGCTTGTAATCCCGATTTGGATTATACGGTGAGTGGCTATTCGCAAAAAATCATTGTCGAAGGCACGGTCGAAACAGATGAATTTCCGCGCATTTATTTGTCGCTAAATGTGCCGCTTTGGAAAACGCTCGACTCGGCCACAGTGCTCGACCATGTTATTCGTCATGCCAAAGTAACCGTTTCGGATGGCGTTGAAACAGAAATTCTTACTTCGAAATGGGATAAAACGCATTTTCCGCCTTACGTGTATATAGCAACCGAGATGAAAGGTGTTGAAGGCAGGAGTTACAGTTTAAAGGTAGAATACAGTGGATACACAATTACGTCAACCACTTTTTTGCCAAAAGGGACAGTTATAGATTCGGTACAGTTTCAACCATCAACGGTTTCGGATACGCTAAAGACTTTGTCGGTATGGGTTAATATTGATAAACTTGCCGAAACGGGATTTCGTGTTTTTACAAAGAAACAACAAGATAAACGTTATATTGAATCGCCAATAGTGTTTAATAACGATTTGACTTTAAGCGGCATTCAAAAGTTTAATTTAAGTCCGCAGCCAGAGAAAACCGATTCGTCGTATAGCGAAGGTCAGTATTTTGCAGTTGGCGATATTGTTGACATTAAAATTTGCACGCTGGATCGAACATCAACCAATTTTTTTAAAGACCTCAATCTGTTTTCAAAACGAGCTGGAAGTCTATTCTTAAACGAAGTAAAACCATTAAATTCGAATATCTCCGAGCCTGGATTTGGAATTTGGTACGGTAGTGGTATTAGTTATTATCGGTGTATAATTGAGTAATTTATTATTGAAATTTTTAAAAAAAAGAGTCTCACTTTAAATGAAGTGAGACTCTCTAAAGCTTGTTAGCTTATTAATAATCTATTCGTAATCTATTAATAGTCAAAATCTTCTACTAAGTTTTCAATTTTAGTGATTAAATCCGAAAATCCATCCTCTAAGTATTCTTCCACAGCCACTTTCGAACCATCACTCAAAATAAAACGAGGAGTGAGATTGTAGTAGGTATCCGTATAAGTTACATATTTTTGTTGGTTATAATCCCACTCTTCCCAAGTGTCAGTAACTTCGGCTCCATAAAATTCCAAATCGGCAAACTTAGTTTCATTATCTGCAAAATAGGCTGTTGCAATCATATACTTGTTAAGAATAAGAATAGTTTTATCAACATATTCTTTTTCAGATAAATCTTCGCTTAATGCTTTAATCTCTGCAACTAATTTTTTAAAATCAGTAGTACCACCTTTCATAGCGATATTCATGACTTGGAAATTAACTGCAATACCAGTTATAGCATCTTCGGGGGTTTCAGTATTAAGAGCAGCTTCAGTGAGAGTTCCATTTATCTCAGCAGAGGATTTCATAATTATTGTCGAACCATTTTTAAATTCAATAGATTCCGACATTGTTTTTTTATCATTTTTAATTTCGGCTGTCCATTTGTACGTTTCCATTGTAAGCGATTGAATTGCTTCTTGTGGAGAACCATCAGCATAGTATTTTCCACTAAAGTCGGCACTCATTACTTCGGCGCCATCAATTGTCATTACAGCTGTAATTTTTGAAGGATACACTTCGCCTTCAATGTCAATTTCCTCAACATAAGGAATTTCGATGTTTGAATCGGTGTAAGTAACTGTAAGTGTAACATTGTTTTTTGTTCCACTTTCGGTTGACGGGAACTTCACAATCAGTTTGTTTGACAACTCTGCTATTTGTTCAATCTCTTTCGTGTTGAAATTATACGCATATTCACCCCACTCTTCGCTATCCAAATAGCTAACACGCATTTGTTTGTCGAAATTGCTTATTGCACTTTTACGGGCTCTTTTAATGTCCGATACAAGTTTTTGAAATGGTGCATACACTTCATTATTAGCCTGCATTTCCAACATATTGGTAATAGCCGTAATCGCTTTTGTATCCTGCATTCCTTCCATGGCAGTTACAAAATCCATCCCACTTTTTTCAATTTGAGCTTTCTGCTGCTCCACAGTCAGTTTCGAAAATTTCAGCTCTTCGTCTAAATCCGACGCATCAGATTTACACGCATTCATTGTTAAGAGTACAACTGCTCCAAACAATACAAATAGTACGTTCTTTTTCATTTTTTTCCTTGTTTTAAAATGTTAATTCGTAATTTTAATTATTTTCCTACTCATAAGGCTTTTCGGATACCGCCAACGAAAATAGAGTGGATATTACACTCCACTTACTTTAAGGACCAAATTCAAATTTATAATTATGTTCTAATCTGATATTTTTTGAACAATATTTTTTGAAAAATAAATTGTTATTTTAAATTCGCCACAAAGTTACGGATACTTTTTGGAGCAAACAATAGTCATTTGTAGTCATTTTTTGAGTAAAATGAAAGAAAATATGGCATTTTGATAAGTGATTTATTGGAATTAGTAAAAGCCTCACTTTAAAATGAGGCTTTTACTTTTGAAAATGTAATCAGATTTATTAAAATGTTATTGTAAAACAAACTTTTTATTAATTAATTTGAAACATAAAATTAGTATTGTAATCCAAACATCCACAGCGTTATTGTTTTTAATTGGCAATTCGATATCGTTTTTTACAATCCAAGCATTTTCTAAATCTTCAATTTGTTTTTGTCCTTTTCATTTTCTACAACCTCAAAGTTGTATTTATCATCAATTATTTAACCGTCTCATGACTTAGAACCCTGAGAAGATAGATTTCAAGGGCTTTTTTGTTAACCTATTTCTTCTCAAACTTGCTTATCCGCTTTTTATCTCCTGTGGTAACCTCAATAATATAGATTCCTCTAGCCAAAATCTCTACATTAATTTGATTGGGAGATTTTGTTTGTTGCAGGATTATTCTACCAGTTAAGTCAAAGAGAATAACTGAATCTATTATTGCACCGTCCGCTGATTGTATGTTTAGAATTGAAGATGTTGGATTTGGGTATATATTTATACCAGCCATATATTCAATGTTAGAAGTACTTGCAAAACCACATCCAGCATTAGTAGTGTTTTGAATGTTCCAACTAACTTCATAAGCGTTGCAGCATGAGTAGCTCGGAAAAGCATAAAAAGCAGTACGATCAATTTTTACATAATATGTTTTGTCTGGAGAAGCGCAATCTACTGTAAAAGTTTGAATGTATTCGTTTAAATCCTTTCTATCAATAGTTCGAAGAAAATTTTCGTTAGCTAGTTTTTCATAGATAGTAACAAAGTTATCAGATACTGCTATTTTTTCTTTAAAATTCACTATTAGCTTTCCGTTTTTGGTAGGTGTTATTTTATAAAAATCTTCGCTGTCTTTTGGTAATAAATTAGTCATTTCTCCATAACCAATAGTCCCAATACTAATACTGTTTTCTGTTAATTCAATTGCTGTTTCAAACGTATTGTTGGGTTCAATATCATTTTCATCTAATGATTCTTCGACGGTATAATATAATTTATAGGAATTATAACTGGGATTGGCTAAAATATAAAACTCATCATCTTTATCAACACAGAAAATCTTTAATGATGTTTTACCTTCAGTCTCTGAGTCATATAAATTATAATGTTTTTTCTCCCCCATGTAGATAAGACTTGTCTTTGCTGTACTAGGGGAAATCGTAGCATGGCTCAATGCGTTAATAGTATAAGTGCCTCTTTTTTTTGCTGTTACTTTATAATAATCATATGTATTTTGATTTCGTGTTGCATAACTATGACCCCATCCCTCATAAGAAGTATTTTCAGACATTGTTATGGCTGTTTCTTTATTATCATTTGGTTCTATATCTGGAGCGTAGAGTGTATTATAATAATAAAAATCAATGTTATATAAAATGGTTAGGTTTACCATTTTTTCAGATGGATAAATCAATTCAATTCTATAGTCTGGACCTCCATAAGGAGCATAAATTATATGAGTCTTAGACTCCGATCTATCTAAATACTGATTATTAAAAAGCACTATTGTTTGTCCATCAAGTTGAGTCTGATAAATCATTATTAATACTTCCGGTGGTAGTGTTACTTCAATATGACCACTTGAAGCAGGAATAGTATGAGTTGCTGCGTTACTAAAAAGATGTTCTCCATTGGGATAATATATGTTAAAGAATGTCCCGGAAATTGTTACTTTTGATTGTGCAAGAGTTAGACTTGTAGTAAATAGAAAAAAGAAGAGTATTCGTCCTTTCGTGATGAAATTTAATTTTGTATTCATGTCGTTTTAGTTTTTTTAATGATATTTTGTTGATTTTTCAACACATACTTATATTAACTACTCGGCTATTTTTGATATTTAGAGCATATGATATTATTATCTTGGTGAACAGAAAATGAAACTGCATTTCAATCATCAATTTGTCCTGACTACCAACTTGCACCAGTGTTTTTTGCTTTTTATTTGATAACGAATTCTATACATAAAACCCCAAGCTGCTTTAATTCTTTTAGTTGTGTCTTCAATTTATTTTTCATTCATTTTTTAATTGGCTTCAAAGTTACGGCTACATTTTGGAGCAAACAATAGTCATTTGTAGTCATTTTTTGAGTAAAATGAAAGAAAATATGGCATTTTGGAACAAAAACAAGCGAGGGCTTCACTTGGAGTGAAGCCCTCGTTATGGGAATAAATTGTGCGTTTATTTTATAATCTTTTCAACTAACTTGTAAACATGACTTCCCAATTTCGTTGGATAATCTTCGTTCAAGTTGTCCAATGTTTTCGCTCTCGAAATGGCAATGTCGATGTGTGGAAAAAAACGATGTGGTTTTGGTCGAGTTTCATTATAACCGTCTTCAAGTAGTTCACCCAAAAGTCGTTTTAGGTAAGTTTTTCTGGAATTGGGGATTTTCTTGTTCTCAAAAATGGCTTTCAGTGCTTCTTCGTCATATTCACTGATGTCTTTGACATGAAGCAATACCCAAAATTCAAAACATGGGTTGCTAAGAGCCAAATAAAAGTTCCCTTCATTTTTACATAAAGTCGAAATTTCGTCAATATTAGTCCATTCGTCCCTGTCAATTATCATCC
>JAIFKX010000197.1 GCA_020049335.1 Paludibacter sp.
GCTCTTTGGTTAAAACAGACAAGCATTTCAAAAGAGAAGAAACAGAGAGATTAAAAATTAGTATCAATAGTATGAACTTATGGGTTTCGGATATTGATTTGGAAAACTATGTTACTGAAGGAGCTGAGCAAAAAGTTTATTTAAAGAATGGAAAATCAGTAATAAAGTTAAATGATGCTATTTATTATATTTCGTGGATTGACTATTTACACAATTTACTTCTTCATAATTATTTCTTTCCAGATACTGCTTATCAACTATTAGGCTTTTTT
Organism: Paludibacter sp.; assembly: GCA_020049335.1. Taxonomy (GTDB): domain Bacteria; phylum Bacteroidota; class Bacteroidia; order Bacteroidales; family Paludibacteraceae; genus Paludibacter. The sequence continues at coordinate 273 of JAIFKX010000197.1, forward strand.
GTAAACAACTCTGAGCTTTATGCGGTTGTTGAACAGCCTTATGTGAAGGCGACAGAGAAAACCGATTTAAGTGAAGTAAAACAATTCATGGAGGTTAACGGCTTTAAAAATGTCCGAAATAATGATTATTTAAATTCTGATTTGGGAATTATTATTGAAGATTTGCACGATGAGAATGTACTTACTCAAAATAGAGTATTGTATTTTATTGATACCGTTTTTTATATCATTTAAAAATATTTATTTTTTAAAAAATTACAATACTACCCTTTTTCTAGGGATTACTACCTATGGCACAAAAACCATCAATACCAAAAGGAACACGCGATTTTACACCATCCGAAATGGCCAATCGCAATTATATTTTCAATACCATAAAAGAAGTTTTTCGCCTCTATGGATTTCAGCAAATAGAAACTCCGGCTATGGAAAACCTATCAACTTTGATGGGGAAATATGGCGAAGAGGGTGATAAACTGCTATTTAAGATTCTAAATTCGGGTGATTATTTGAATGGACTCGCTGATGCTGAACTGCTTGAGCGAAATAGCCTTAAATTAACAACAAAAATATCTGAAAAGGGACTCCGTTACGATTTAACTGTACCTTTTGCCCGTTTTGTGGTTCAAAACAGAGACAAAATTACTTTTCCCTTTAAACGTTATCAGATTCAACCTGTTTGGCGCGCCGACCGTCCTCAGCGTGGTCGTTATCGTGAGTTTTATCAATGCGATGTGGATGTGGTGGGCAGCGATTCGCTTCTTAATGAGCTGGAATTGATTCAGATAGTGGATGAGGTGTATCGCCGTTTAAAAATCAAAGTGGTCATTAAAATAAACAACCGTAAAGTTCTTTCGGGAATTGCTGAAATAATTGGCGAAGCCGAAAAAATTACGGATATAACCGTTGCCATTGATAAAATGGACAAAATCGGGTTGGAAAAAGTGAACGAAGAAATTGCGTCGAAAGGAATTTCGGCTGATGCCATTGATAAATTGCAACCTATTTTAAAACTCAGCGGTACAAATAATGAAAAATTGCAACAATTAAAATCGGTTCTTGCTGCTTCAGAGATTGGACTAAAAGGCCTTGCTGAACTGGAAACTATTTTCGGACTATGCGAAACTATGCAGGTGAAAACCAATATAGAACTCGATTTGACTTTGGCGCGTGGACTGAATTATTATACAGGTGCTATTTTCGAAGTAAAAGCATTGGATGTTGAGATTGGAAGCATTACCGGCGGTGGTCGATACGACAATTTAACAGGTGTATTTGGTATGGAAGGTGTTTCGGGTGTTGGAATTTCGTTTGGTGCTGACCGGATTTATGATGTATTGAATCAATTAAATTTATATCCCGAAACTTCCGAAGAGCAGACTCAAATATTATTTGTGAGTTTTGGTGAAAAGGAATTGATGTACTGTTTGCCCTGGATACATTTTCTGAGAAACAATAAAATTAATACCGAAATTTATCCGGAGCCTGCCAAAATGAAAAAACAAATGACTTATGCTGATAATAAAGGTATTCCTTTTGTGGCAATTGTAGGCGAAACGGAAATGAATGAGGGTAAAGTGATGCTGAAAAACATGAAAACTGGGGAACAACGTTTGTGTAATCAAACTGAATTGTTGTCGGTTATGCAGTTTTAAAAATTGATAGTTCAGGCGCAATTTCTCGCAAAGGAATTAATACGAAATCCCGCTCCATCATATATGGATGCGGGATTTTTAATTCAGGATAGTTAATAATTTCATTGTCGTAAAGCAAAATATCCAAATCGATAATTCGGTCGCTATATTCGTTACCTGATTTCGGTTTACGTCCCATTTCTCGCTCAATTTGTTGCAGTTTTCGTAACACCAATAAGGGCTCCATATCCGAAATTACCAATAAAGCAGCATTCAGAAAGTTGTTTTCAGATACAAACCCATCGGGTTTTGAAGCATAAAACTCTGACACACGGCGCACTACTCCAATCTCGCAGCCTATTGCCGCAATAGCTCCCATAAGGTTTTGTTCCTTATTTCCTAAGTTGCTGCCGAGTGATATATAGATTTTTGACATTTAAAACATCTTTTATTTGCAAAGATATATTTTTTTTGCGAAAAACTGCCAAATTCTGCCCTTTTGTCAGTGAAAAAAGCGGAGTTTTTTGAAAAATTACTGATAATTGTGCCAAAAATTATATCGTTGATTGCTTTTGTGTGGTTGGCATATACTTTGTAAAAATGAAAGCGTAACAAAAAAATAGAAACAATCAAAATATTTAAAATAGACTCAAAATGGGAAAAATTATTGGAATTGACTTAGGAACCACTAACTCGTGTGTTTCTGTAATGGAGGGTAACGAGCCTATCGTTATTGCTAACAGTGAAGGTAAGCGCACAACGCCTTCGGTAATTGGTTTTGTGGATGGTGGTGAACGTAAGGTGGGTGATCCTGCTAAACGTCAAGCAATTACAAATCCGACCAAAACTGTATTTTCTATCAAACGTTTTATGGGTGAAACCTATGACCGTTTGACAAAAGAAATTGGACGTGTACCTTATAAAGTAGTTAAAGGCGACAACAATACACCTCGTGTGGATATTGATGGTCGACTTTATACACCACAAGAAATTTCGGCTATTATTTTGCAAAAAATGAAAAAAACAGCCGAAGAATACCTTGGACAAGAAGTAACTGATGCTGTAATTACAGTTCCTGCTTACTTTAACGATGCACAACGTCAGGCTACAAAAGAGGCTGGCGAAATTGCGGGTTTAAATGTAAAACGTATTGTAAATGAGCCTACTGCTGCTGCTTTGGCTTATGGTTTGGACAAAACCAACAAAGACATGAAAATCGTAGTATTCGACTGCGGTGGTGGAACACACGACGTTTCGGTGCTCGAATTGGGCGATGGTGTATTTGAAGTAAAATCGACCGATGGTGATACTCACCTTGGAGGCGATGACTTTGACCACCGTATTATCGACTGGTTGGTTCAGGAATTCAAAAACGAAAACAGCAATATTGATTTGAGCAAAGACCCAATGGCTTTGCAACGCTTAAAAGAAGCTGCCGAAAAGGCGAAAATTGAGCTTTCGAACACAACTTCTTCGGAAATCAACTTACCATATATTATGCCTGTTGATGGTGTGCCACGTCACTTGGTACGTACATTAACCCGTGCAAAATTTGAACAATTGGTGGACGATTTAGTGCAAAAAACAATTGAACCTTGTCGTACAGCGTTGAAAAGTGCCGGTTTGACTATTGGCGATATCGACGAAATAATTTTGGTAGGAGGTTCAACTCGTATTCCTGCTATACAAACTGCTGTTGAAAAATTCTTCGGAAAAGCACCTTCGAAAGGTGTAAATCCTGACGAAGTAGTAGCTGTAGGTGCTGCAATTCAAGGTGGTGTTTTAACTGGCGAAGTAAAAGATATTTTGTTGCTTGATGTAACTCCGCTTTCGTTGGGAATTGAAACGATGGGTAGTGTAATGACAAAATTAATTGAAGCCAATACAACTATACCTTCAAAAAAATCGGAAACATTTACTACTGCTGCCGACAATCAGCCTTCGGTTGAAATTCATGTATTGCAGGGAGAACGTCCATTGGCAAATCAGAATAAATCCCTAGGTCGTTTCCACTTGGATGGTATTATGCCAGCCCGTCGTGGTGAGCCTCAGGTTGAAGTAACTTTTGATATTGATGCGAACGGAATTTTGCATGTTTCTGCAAAAGACAAAGCAACAGGAAAAGTACAAAGTATTCGTATTGAAGCTTCGTCGGGATTGAGCGATGCTGAAATCAAACGTATGAAGGACGAAGCTGCTGCCAATGCTGAAAGTGATGCAAAAGAAAAGGAAAAAATTGACAAATTGAATCATGCTGATTCCTTGATTTTCCAAACCGAAAAACAGTTGAGCGAATTTGGCGATAAATTGCCTGCTGACAAAAAAGGACCAATTGAAGCTGCTTTAGCAAAACTAAAAGAAGCTCATAAAGCACAAGATTTGGCAGGAATTGATGCCGCGACAGCTGAGCTGAATACTGTATTCCAAGCTGCAAGTCAAGAAATGTATAATGCTCAAAATGCACAAGGCGGACAACAAGCCGGTCCACAGGATTTTGGCGGCCAACAACAAGGAGGTCAAAGCCAGAATGGGCGATGTAACTGATGTGGATTTTGAAGAAGTAAAATAATTCCAATAAATAAGGAATAACAAATCTAGCGAAACCACTGTAAATGCTTAGTTTACAGTGGTTTTTTGTTTATATATTTATGCTTACCTATTGTTATATTCGATTATTTTTGTGAGGTTGCGAAGTTGTCTAGTTAAGTATATTGGTTGAAGTTGATTTTTGACCGAACTTTTTAAATCGTAGTTTTGTTCATTTACGATGTAATCTATTAATAAAAATATTATGGAATTAAAAGAAAAAGTATTTGAAGCTATGAAGCAAGCTGGAGCACCAGTTAATGCTGGCAAATTGGTTGAGTTAACTGGCTTGGATCGCAAAGATGTTGACAAAGCTATGAAGCAGTTGAAAGCCGATGAAGCTATTGTGTCACCAAAAGTATGTTTTTGGCAGCCGAAGTGAGAATTTCATTTTTTTAATGTTAAACCGTTGGGCAGTTTGTTGCTCGACGGTTTCTTTTTGAGGTTTAGTAAAGGGTTTTGAATCATATTAATTTCGATTTAAAATCTTTTGAAAATATTTCAATTTACCTCATTGTCAGTCAAAATACTTTTTGTATCTTTGCAGCCCGTTTTGGAATAATTCCAATAGGACAGAAAATTAAGTAGTTAAAGTAATAAAAACAAAAGAAAGATGCCTACAATTCAACAATTAGTTAGAAAAGGAAGAGCAGAACTCATCGACAAGAGCAAATCGCCTGCTTTGGATTCATGTCCACAGCGTCGCGGTGTGTGTGT
>JAIFKX010000094.1 GCA_020049335.1 Paludibacter sp.
GCTGTAAATCCGATTGATAGCTATTCAAAATACATCGAATATCCAGAATTTGAGGAATATATTTCGAAACGCATTTCGCCAAACTGGACAAGTATGGTGAATGACATGAAAACCATATTGCAACGTGGAAAAGAAGTACAGGAACAAATCAATATTTTGGGCGACGATGGCGTTCCTGTTGATTATCACATTACATTCTGGAAATCGGAAGTCATTGATTTTGTGATACTTCAACAAGATGCATTTGATAAAATTGATGCTGTTACGCCACTTGAGCGACAGGAATTTATGCTGAATTTAGTGATGGACATTTGCCATACAAATTTTGATTTCAATGGATTTGTTGATGTAATGGACTATTTCAAACGCATAATAAATGTTTGTAAACAAATGAATTATTCGAAATTCCATTCGGAAGATTTTGAAAAATTCGTGAATGAATTACATGTGGTATTGGCAGAAAGAAAAAAATAATTGAATGCAAAAAAGAATTCTTTATATCATTTCTGGTTGTAATGGTGCAGGAAAAACTACAGCTTCTTTTACAATTTTACCTGAAATTTTGAATTGTAAAGAATTTGTTAATGCTGATGAAATTGCTAAAGGGTTATCTCCATTCCAACCGGAAAAGGTCTCGATTGAAGCTGGAAGGCTTATGCTAAATAGGATAAAGGAACTTCTATTTCAAGGAAAAACCTTTGCATTTGAAACAACACTTTCTACAAAAAGTTATAAAAACACTGTTAAAGAAGCTCAGGAAAATGGCTATGAAGTAATTCTATTGTTTTTTTGGCTACAATCAATCGAATTAGCAGTAGAACGTGTTAAACAAAGGGTTATCGAAGGTGGACATAATATTGAGCCAAATGTTATTGTAAGAAGATATAATAATGGCATTAAAAATCTTTTTGATATTTATTTACCAATTGTAAATAAGGCTATGATATTTGATAATTCAGACAATATTTATCAGTTAATCGCAGAGAAACATAATAACAAAATTAATATCATTGATAATAAAAAGTATAATACACTTACACAAAATTCCAATGAAAAATAATAAAAAAAACATGACTGAAATAGAAAAAATTCTTCAGGGTATGGACAGGGTAAATGAAAATCTTATAACTTTTAAAAAAAGAATGAATAGCAATTTAGTCGTTTTGAGAGATGGAAAAATCTTACACATTAAACCATAAAAGCATTTCAAAAAAATAACATTTATATAATGGCAACGAAAGCATTTCAAAAAATTTATACCAAGATTATACAAATTACGAAAGCAACTTGTACACTACATGCAACAGGTGTTGGCAACGAAGAATTGGCTACAGTAAATGGTAAATTGGCTCAGGTAGTGAAAGTTATGGGCGAGGAAGTTACGCTTCAAGTTTTTGAGGGAACTGAAGGTATTCCGACCAATGCCGAAGTAATCTTTCTGGGCAAAGCTCCTTCGCTGAAAGTGAGTGAGCAATTAGCTGGACGATTTTTCAACTCCTTTGGAAACCCGATTGATGGAGGTCCCGAAGTGGAGGGCGAAGAACGCGAAATTGGCGGGCCTTCGGTAAACCCTGTTCGTCGTGAGCAACCTTCAGAACTTATTGCTACCGGAATAGCTGGCATCGACTTAAATAACACCTTAGTATCAGGTCAAAAAATTCCATTCTTTGCTGACCCCGACCAACCTTTTAATCAGGTTATGGCAAATGTGGCTTTACGTGCCAAAACCGACAAAATTATTTTGGGTGGTATGGGTTTGACCAACGATGATTACTTGTATTTCAAAAATGTATTTAATAATGCCGGCGTGCTCGACCGTATCGTGAGTTTTGTAAACACAACCGAAAATCCTCCCGTGGAACGCTTGTTAATTCCCGATATGGCATTGACCGCGGCTGAATATTTTGCAGTAGACAAAAACGAAAAAGTACTGGTTTTGCTAACCGATATGACTTCGTATGCTGATGCATTAGCCATCGTTTCGAACCGTATGGACCAAATTCCGTCGAAAGATTCGATGCCAGGTTCGCTTTATTCCGATTTGGCAAAAATTTACGAAAAAGCAGTGCAATTCCCTGCCGGTGGTTCTATAACCATTATTGCTGTAACTACACTTTCGGGAGGAGATATTACGCACGCAATTCCTGATAATACGGGTTATATTACTGAGGGTCAGCTATTCCTGCGCCGCGACTCGGATGTGGGTAAAGTTATTGTCGACCCATTCCGTTCACTTTCACGTTTAAAACAGTTGGTTATTGGTAAAAAAACACGCGAAGACCATCCACAAGTAATGAACGCAGCCGTACGCCTATTTGCTGATGCTGCCAATGCAAAAACAAAACTAGAAAATGGTTTCGATTTGACCGATTACGATGAACGTACTTTGGCTTTTGCAAAAGATTATTCCACTAAACTATTGGCAATCGATGTAAATATCGATACCACAGCCATGTTGGATGTAGCTTGGGAAATGCTTGGAGAGCACTTTAAACCGGCTGAGGTGAATATTAAACAGGAGTTGGTACAGAAATATTGGAAATAACTTATTTAATTTTGACGTTAAAGAGGTGGTCAAAATTTTTGACCACATAATGAAAATACTATGTTAGATGTTGTAAAAATTAGTAATATTGAAAGTAAAATTCAATTAATACGAGACCAAAAAGTAATAATTGATAGTGATGTGGCAAAATTATATGATGTTGAAACAAAACGTATAAATGAAGCTGTAAAAAACAATCCTGAAAAATTTCCTTATGGATATGTATTTGAGCTAAGCAAATCTGAGTTTGAAGATTTGCGGTCGAAAATTTCGACCGCAAATTTATCAAAAATCCGGACTTTGCCTAAAGCATTTACTGAAAAAGGACTTTATATGCTTGCAACTATTCTGAAAAGTCAGGTTGCAACTGAAACGACAATCAACATAATTGAAACTTTTACCAAAACCAGAGAATTATCGCGCACAGTTGGTGAGTTAGTTAACATATCAGAAGAAACAAAGCAAAAATCGCTTTTAAAACGTAGTGGAGAATTAATCTCTGAAGTATTGACTGAAGCATTAGATGCTTCAGAAACAGAAACAAGTATAGAAATAAATTTAGCGGTGCTAAAATTCAAACATACTATTAAACATAAAAACGGAAATAATGAGGTTCGCGAGCCTGAACCAATTTATATGACATTACAGAACAACGATTTAAACGGCTACCAAGAGGAAATTTAAGAAAAAAGAATGGCAATATCATTTCAATATAACAAAACATCGTTGCAAATGCTTGAGAAAAACCTCAAGATGCGTGTGCGTGCCTTGCCTACAATTAAAAATAAGGAAAGTGCGCTACGATTGGAGGTAAAGCGTGCTAAAGACGAAATACTCAAACTCGAAGAAGAGATGGAGCAACGCATTGCGGCTTATGACAAAATGCTGGCTTTGTGGGGCGAATTTGATACTACATTATTACATGTAGATGATGTAAAAATGGGCATTAAGAAAATTGCCGGAGTGAGAATTCCTGTTCTTGAAGAAGTTTTTTACACCACCAAACCATTCAGTTTATTTAATTCGCCCAAATGGTTTGCCGATGGATTGACACAACTAAAAGAATTGGCACAGGTAGGTATCGAACGAGAATTTTGCAGTCAGAAATTGCATTTATTGGAATATGCCCGCAAAAAAACCACTCAGAAAGTGAATTTATTTGAGAAAGTGCAAATTCCGGGTTACGAAGATGCCGTTCGTAAGATTAAACGATTTATGGAAGACGAAGAAAACCTATCGAAATCGTCGCAGAAGATTGTAAAATCGCGTCAACAACAACTAAAAGAGGCTGAGTTATGATACTGAAAATGAAACGCTATACCTTCTTGGTGTATCACAAACAATACACCGAATTTCTTGAGAAAATCAGGGAAACGGGTTTGTTGCATGTAATTGAAAAAGCCGAAGGAATAGCTGAGAATGATGCATTACGCGAAAAAATGCAATTGGCAGCTCGCATAAAGAATGTGTTAAAACAACTTGAAAAACGCACACCCAAAAAAGCGGAATTGCTACCTGCCCACGAAGCGAAAAACGGATTGGAATTGCTTCAAAATGTGGAACTTGCGTTATCCGAAAAAGAAGCATTAGAGCAAAAATTGCAAAACACGGAGAAAGAGTACGAACGCATGGAAGTGTGGGGCTCGTTTAGTCATACACGATTAGAGCAGCTTCGGAATGCTGGTTTTGTAATCAATTTTTACAGCTGTAATTTGCGAAAATTCGACCAAGAATGGGAAGTTTTGTACAATGCTTTCGAAATTGACACAACCACTACCACACGTTATTTCCTGACAATTACAAAACCAAATCAGGTAATTGAAATTGATGCACGGCGGAGGAATTAACTATTGAAATTTCAGAGATTCGTGCAAAAATTGCTGTTCAGGTTGTACTTTTGGAAAGAATGGCAGTAGAATATTATAACACAATAAAATCAGCTCAAAGTGAAATAAGCGAAAATATTGACTTTGCAAAAGTAATTTTAAACACAAAGATTGAAGCTGATAACCGTGTCATGTTGCTCGAAGGTTGGTGTCCTGAAGAGTCGGAGGAGGTTTTAAACGCTTATCTTGAATCAACAGGCGTGTATTACGAAACAGCCATACCAACCGAAGAAGATAAAGTTCCTATCAAACTGAAAAACAACAAGTTCACAAAACTTTATGAAATGATTGGCGAATTATACGATTTGCCTAATTACCACGAAATGGACTTAACTCCTTTCTTCGCACCGTTTTATATGTTATTTTTCGGGCTTTGTTTGGGCGATGTGGGTTACGGTTTAATCTTTGTGATAGCAGCCATAATTTTCCGACCAAAAGTTTCGGAAGCATTGAAACCAATTTTCACATTGCTTATTTGGCTTGGTGGTTCCACTGTTGTAATGGGTGCAATTACGGGTAATGTTTTTGGCTACAGCTTGATAGATTCAGAAATAAGTTGGTTACAGGAAGCTAAAAAATACATGTTAAACGCCGATAAACTGTTTACAACTTCATTGATTATTGGAGCAGTACAAATTATGTTTGGTATGGTTTTGAAAGCGATTAATCAAGCCCGCCGATATGGATTTGCCGCATCAATAGCAACTTGGGGTTGGTTAATCATTATATTAGGATGCGGAGCTACTTATGGTCTCGAATCCACTCAAACTGTAAATGCTCAACTTGCAAAATATATGTATTATGGTTTTGGTGGCATTGGTGCATTAATGGTTTTTCTGCTCAACGATATAAAGAGAAATCCACTGATAAATATGGGTGCCGGACTTTGGGATGCTTACAATATGGTGCTTGGTTTAATGGGCGATTTGCTTTCGTACGTTCGACTTTTTGCTTTGGGAATTTCGGGTTCGGTTATGGGTTTTGTATTCAACGACTTGGCAATTAACCTAAGTGGGAATATTCCTATTTTAAGCCCTATCTTTATGATAATTATCATGTTAATTGGTCACGGGTTGAATATTTTCATGTCGAGTTTAAGCTCGTTTGTACACCCAATGCGTTTAACATTTGTGGAATTTTATAAAAATGCAGGTTTCGAAGGTGGTGGCAAAAAATACCGTCCTTTTGCAGCTTACAAAGAAGAAAAAACTTTATTTTAAACAACATTCAAAAAAATATATAAATCAACAATAACTTTTAAAAACAAAAAAAATTATGGAACCAATTATTTTAGCGTATATCGGTATTGGATTAATGGTAGGTATGGCCGGAGTTGGTAGCGCTTATGGTGTAACTATTACCGGAAATGCCACAATCGGCGCACTGAAAAAGAATCCAGACGCATTTGGTAACTACATGGTATTAAGCGCTTTGCCTGGAACACAAGGACTTTATGGTTTTCTTGGATATTTCTTGCTTAAAACACACTTAACGCCCGAAATGACTTGGGCAGCAGCAGCAGCCGTATTTGGCGGTGGATTGGCACTGGCTTTAACCGGATTTTTCTCAGCAATTCGTCAGGGACAAGTTTGTGCCAATGGTATTGCCGGAATTGGTTCAGGTTACGATGTGTTTGGTAAAACCTTGATTTTGGCAGCATTCCCCGAATTGTATGCCATTGTTTCGCTGGCAGCTGTATTTATGATTGGAGGCTCAATCTAAAAAACCAATTACAAATTGTTAAGAAGCTCAAACCAATTGCGGTTTGAGCTTCTTATATTTTGATAGTTAGTCGAAAAAAGTTACTTTTGTGTAAACAATTTAATTCGCGCATTGGCAACGATGAAAAACAAAGCTTCACAATTTACCTCCTTTCTACATAAACTTCGATTTCAATACCGCGTTTCGGTGCTGAACGAAAATACCTTGGAGGAATCGTGGCACATTCGATTGTCGCGTTTAAGTGTGTTAGTCTTTTCTTCCTCGTTAGTGTTAGCCACATTTATCGTTCTCACATTACTTATTTTTGCTACACCAATTCGCTACTATTTGCCAGGCTATGGCGAAAGTGGAAACAGAGGTACTGTTATTGCCGAATCGATGATTGCCGATTCACTTTTGCACGATTCGAAATTGCAAACCGGATACTTAAATGTTATCAGATCTATTATTAAAGGGGATATAAAACCCGATTCGGTTGCTAAACTTGACTCTACAAAATTTAAAGAGTTGGCACAGGATTATTTGGAAAAATCGCGTACTGAAAAAGAATATGTTGAGGATTTTGAAAACAAGGAAAAGTACAACCTTGCCACTATTGCACCCACATACAACGAAGATGTATTTGTGTTTTTCCGCCCCACAAAAGGCGTTATTTCATCGTCGTTTGATAGAACCGAAAAGCAATATGGCATTTCGATGATTACTTCGGTCGGAGAAACGGTTCAGAGCGTATTGGCAGGAACAATCATTTATGCCGGATTTACATTCGATTACGGTTATGTTATTCAGGTTCAGCACGAAAACAATTATATTTCGATTTATAAAAATAATACCCGATTGCTAAAAAAAGTGGGCGATAACGTTAGAGCCGGCGAAGGAATAGCCATTACTGGGGACGAAGCATCAGCAAAAGCAGGGAATCAGTTCTACTTCGAGTTGTGGCAAATGGGTAAACCGGTGAATCCGGAGGATGTTATTATATTTTAATAACTGCCCCAAACCCCTAAAGGGGCTTAAAGAAAAAGACCATTCGGTTCTATCTAACATCCCCTTTAGGGGCTTGGGGCAGCATTTCAATTGAATCATTTTTTTTCAAATTTCTAATATCTAACTTCATAAATGTCTGATACAAAAAAACAAATAGCAATTCTTGGCTCCACAGGTTCCATTGGCACACAGGCGCTTGAAGTGATTTCGGATAACGATTCGCTTTTCGAAACGTATGCACTTACGGCTAACAATCAAGTGGATTTACTGATTGAACAAGCTCGAAAATTTAAGCCCGAAATGGTGGCAATTGCCAACGAAGCGCATTATCTGAAACTTAAAGACGCACTGGCCGATTTACCCATAAAAGTATTTGCCGGAGCCGATTCTATAGCTCAAATTGCCGAAATGCAGCCTGTTGATATTGTATTAACTGCTATGGTTGGCTATTCGGGATTGAAACCAACAATTAGCGCTGTAAAAGCCGGGAAAAAAATTGCATTGGCGAATAAAGAAACGCTTGTTGTGGCTGGGGAGTTGATTTGCGATTTAGTGGCGAAACATAATTCCGCTATACTTCCGGTCGATTCTGAACATTCTGCTATTTTTCAGTGTTTAGTGGGCGAAGGAAATAATCCGGTCGAGAAAATCATACTTACAGCTTCGGGTGGTCCGTTTCGCACAAAATCGATGAGCGAACTCGAACATGTAACAAGTGCTCAGGCGCTTAAACATCCGAATTGGGATATGGGGGCTAAAATCACGATTGATTCGGCCAGCATGATGAACAAAGGTTTTGAAGTTATTGAAGCAAAATGGCTGTTTGGGGTAACACCTGAGCAGATAGATGTGGTAGTACATCCACAGTCGATTATTCATTCTATGGTTCAGTTTGCCGACAGCTCGATAAAAGCGCAAATGGGTTTACCCGATATGAAATTGCCTATACAATACGCTTTTACTTATCCTGACCGGTTAAAAACAAATTTTCCACGACTCGATTTCAATATATGCTCGCAGTTCACGTTCGAACGACCTGATATGGAGCGATTTCGCAATTTAGCTTTTGCGTTTTATGCTATGGAGCGTGGTGGAAATATGCCTTGTATTTTAAATGCTGCCAACGAAGTAGTTGTAGCTGAATTTTTGAAAAATAAAATTGGCTTTTTACAAATGAGCGATATTATTGAATCGGTAATGGCGAAAGCACATTTTGTGGCTCAACCAACATACGAAGATTATGTAGCAACGGATGCAGCAATTCGTATTTTGACAAATGAAATAGTAAATTCTGCCCCAAACCCCTAAAGGGGCTTAAAGAGTAGTATGAAAAGTGCTATGCATTTAAATTGACTTTATTTAGAATTTAAGAGACGAAAGTAGCTTCACATCCCCTTTAGGGGCTTGGGGCAAGTAAAAACAATAATT
>JAIFKX010000099.1 GCA_020049335.1 Paludibacter sp.
TTAGGTATCGAAAAAGGCTATTATTTTATATGCATCATGAAAAATCCGGCAGTGCAACTAGCCGAAAGTAATGAGCTGATTACGGGAGTAATGTCGGTTTTCAATTATCAAAATCCGGCAGTTTCAAACTACGGAAAACAAACCCCGCCCGAAAATATTGGCGTAGACACTTTTGAACTTTGGTGCCCCATACGTAGGCCAAAAGGGAAAAACTTAGCCATGACAATTAGCCCTGCATTGGAATCGTTCTCTTCGAGCAATTTACGTTCCGAATTATTCCGTCCGGTAGTTGAGAGCAATGCTTGGGTAGCCGATAAAAGTGATGCAAATCCAACCATTACATTGCAATGGGAAAATGCACAATGGATAAAAGAAATCACATTGTTTTTTGATACTGACTCCGACCATGCCATGGAAAATGTGCAAATGGGACATCACGATTCGGCTATGCCATTTTGTGTGAAAGAGTATGAGATAATGGATGATGCTAATAATGTGATATATAGCACCAATTCAAATCATCAAACGGTAAATAGTATTTTATTGACAAATGCGATTAAAACTAAAGCGTTAACATTTAGATTTAAACATCCAAGTGAACAAACTCCTGCTAGTTTATTTGGACTAATTATAGTGTAACTAATTTCAATAACCTTTAATATAAAATTGAATGAAAAAATCAATTCAAAATTATGGCATTAGAGCTTTTCTTATATCGCTTGTATTGCTGTTGCCACTTATTGTATATGCTCAAAAGGGTATAGTCATTAAGGGAAAAATAACAGATGAAAAACTTGAACCATTAATTGGTGTGAATGTGGTAGTTGATAAGTCGAGCGCCGGTTCAATCACAGATATTAATGGCGATTTCACAATTTCGGTGCCAACCGAAAACTCAACTATTGCTTTTTCTTACATTGGTTATCAATCTGTAGAAGTTAAAGTTGGAGCAAAACGCAGTTTTAATATTGTACTAAAAGAAGACTCTAAAATGATTTCTGAGCTAGTTGTTGTTGGCTATGGCTCCCAGAAGAAGGCTACAATGACAGGTTCGGTGGTTTCGGTAAGCTCAAAAGACTTACTAAAAACGCCGGTCGCAAATATTGCAACTGCTTTGATAGGTCGTACTCCTGGTCTTACCACCTATCAGAGTAGCGGACAGCCGGGAGCGGATGGTATAACGATGCGAATTCGTGGTATCGAAACTGTAAATGGTTCGAATCCATTGATATTGGTAGATGGTGTAGAGCGCGATTTTACGCAATTAGACCCCAATGAAATTGAGAGCGTATCCGTATTAAAAGATGCTGCTTCCACAGCCGTTTTTGGTGTGCGTGGAGCCAATGGAGTAATGATTGTAACGACTAAAAAAGGAGAATTGGGTCCTGCAAAGGTAAGTGTTACTTCCAATTTCTCGGTACAGGAGCCTACCCGTATTCCTAAAATGATTGGTGCTGAAACATTTTTAAGAATGTACAATGAAGCACAATTAAATGATGTATCAACGGCAATTCCCCGATTCAGCGAGGAGGATATTAAAAAGTATAGCAGCAAAGAAAATATGCTCGAATATCCCAACAATGATTGGTTTGATTTGATGCTCAAGCCCAATGCATTGCAACAGCAACATAACATTACCATAAGTGGCGGAACAAAATTGGCAAGATACTATACTTCGGTTGGTTACTTAACTCAAGATGGTTTGATGCGCGATTATTCAAAACAATTAGATCGCTCCTTGGATAACAATTACAGATACGACCGTTTTAATTTAAGGTCAAATATCGATATTGACGTAACTCCTACTACCGAGATTGGCGTAATGATAAGTGGTATAGTTTCAAAAACAAATGATCCAGGCTTTAATTGGACGACATTAATATCTTCAACACCTATCAGTTATCCTTTAATTTACGACGACAAAATTGTAACCAGCACCATCAACTTTGCAGGTAGCCCATTGATGTCGGCTGTTGGAACAAGTTTGGCGCAAAAAAATGCAAATACCATTGCCCTTACCTTGAATTTTAAACAAAAGCTCGACTTTATCACCAAAGGATTGTTGGCTCGCGGGCTTGTTTCGTATGATAGCTATTATGAAAACAAGGTAACTCAAGGTCAAGGCTACATTACCTACCGCGTTGATTATTTGCCCGATGCCAATGGCGATGTAGTACGACAACTCCAACCTTCGGGCGAAAAATACTTAGCTACGAACCCTTCAAGTGAGTTTGGTGGAAACCGAAAAATTCATGCAGAAGGTGCTTTGGAATATAAACGTTCGTTTGGCGAACATAATATTGGTGGCTTAATTTTGGCTACACTTGATAAAAAATGGTATTCGACCGATGCCACAAAAGATGTATATTATTATATCCCGGTAACGTACAATGGTATTGTCAACAGGTTAACTTATGATTATAAATCGAAGTATTTGCTTGAATTCAACATGGGTTACAATGGTTCGGAGGCATTCCCTGCCGACAAGCGTTTTGCTTGGTTTCCGGCAGTATCAGCCGGCTGGAATGTGGCTGAAGAGCAATTCATTAAAAACATAATAAGCGATAATATTTTAGATAAACTTAAATTCAGAGCTTCGCATGGTATTGTGGGAAATGATGGCACTCAAAATTCTCGATTTTTATACCTCAGTAGCGGTTATTTATCGGGTGGTGGTGCTATGCTGGGCGATGTAGCTCAAACCACAAAAACAGGATACCGCGAAGATAAGACAGGAAATAGTACAGTAACGTGGGAAACTGCTACCAAACAAAATGTGGGTGTTGAGTTATCCATGTTCAAAAGCAAATTCACATTTAATGCCGACGTATTTAGGAGTGATAGAAAAGGTATTTTGATGAATGTGAACTCCATTCCTATTCATGTGGTGATGCAAGGTACAACCGATTATTATAATATTGGCCAAGTAAAAAATCATGGATTTGAGCTCGAAAGCAAATGGCGACAGGATTTTGGAGATTTTTCGTACTACATTGGTGGCAATTATTCCTTTGCGCGTAACAAATGGATTGAAAAAGACGAAGTAAAGGATCCTTTAAATCCACAGCTATGGACTACAGGGCGAAGACTTTACGAAAACTTTGGTTTAGTTGCCGATGGTTTCTTTAATAGTGCAGACGAAGTGGCAAGAGGCCCCGTAATTGGAAATCCGGGCGTAGGAAATGCTCGATATGTTGATGTGAATGGCGATGGTGTCATCACGGTTAAAGATATGGTACCATTGGGAAATCCAGAATTTCCGGAAGTAAATTACGGATTCAATTTTGGGGCATCTTATAAAGGTTTCGATTTATCTGTATTGTTTCAGGGCGCTACCAATACCACCAAAATTATGTCGGGTAAATTTCAAAAGCCCTTTGATGTGAATGGTGGAATGATGGAATTTGCGGTGGCCGAAAGATGGGCGCCTGATAATATTGAAAACGCAATTCGCCCTCGATTAACGTTGAATTATGCCAATCCAAACGATTATCTACCTTCAACCATGTGGATGCGCGATGGTTCGTATCTTCGATTGCGAAATGTAGAATTATCGTATCGGTTTAAACAGGAGATATTGAAAAAAGTGCTGGGAATAAATGGTTTGCGGGTTTATGCCAACGGGCAAAATTTATTTACCTGGGATAAATTGAAAGTAATTGACCCTGAAGGCAGTATGGCTGATAGTTGGAAATACCCCCAATTGAAAGTTTATAATGTTGGTGTAAAGGTAGATTTTTAATCTTGTAAATAATATAATGAAAATGAAAAACATAAGTGTACTAATAATAGCAATATTAACTTTAACGTTCAGCTCTTGTAGCGACTTTATGGAGTTTCCACCAGTGGCTAATTTTAATATTGATTCGGTTTTTTCGAAATATAGTAATGCAGAGCGTTTGCTTGCCGATATGTATAGTTACCCGATACCACTGAATTTCGACACCCGTAATTTTGGATTTTCAGGAACCCGAATGGGCGGTGGAACGTTTGCGAGTGCTTTAACCGACGAGGGTCAATCCTTTGATGTTCAGCCAGGTTATCAGGTTCAACGTTATTATACGGGTAATGTGGAAGCATCTACTTGTGCTTCGTGGAGCAGCGAATTCAAAGGCGAGGATGATTATGCCGTAAAATGGAAAACCATTCGAAAAGCCTATATTATTCTTAACAATATCGATAGGGTTCCCGATGCCACCTTCCCTACGAATCAGAATATCGAACCAAGAATACAAAAGGAAAGAATAAAAGCAGAAGCGAAACTGATGGTTGCATTGGTTTATTTTGAAATGTGGAAACGATATGGCGGTGTGCCTATTTTGACAAGAGAATATGTGGCAGCCGATGACTTTTCGACCTTTAAAAAAGGAAGAGCCACTTTACAGCAAACTTATGAGTTTATAAACGGACTTTTGGACGATGTAATGACTAATTACGAGGGCATCTTACCGGCTAAAGTAACCGAATCGACAGAATATGGTCGTTTTCCTATGGCCTTGGCTTACGGTTTGAAAGCCAAGGTAGAACTCTATGCTGCAAGTCCGCTATTCAATACCGACAATCCTTATTCGAAGGAATTGGGTGCTAATTCCAATTTGATATGCTTTATGAATTACAATAAAGAACGTTGGAAAAAAGCAGCCGATGCAGCCACAGCAGCTATTGATTATTGTAATTCGAAAGGATATGCACTAATAAACAATTCAGCCAATCAAAAAAATGGCATGAACTACACTGCTGCCAATATTTATTACCCCAACAAAGGAAATACAGAGTCTATTTGGGGTGTATTGCAATCGCCAAACGGACTTAACTGGCAATACTACACCATTATGCGTGGTTTGGCAAACCCTTATGGTTATGCACCTAATATGATTCCATTAAATCAAATAGCCAGATACGAGAAAGACACAACTGTATCGGGCTATTATAAAGATTGGAATGGTATTATAAGTTTGGATGTGCCCACCATTGCATCGGGAACCTCGGCAAACGATGGAGGTAAATTAGTAGCTGCTGTGGCTCGTAAGCCTTACGAAGGCTTGGATCCACGCTTTTATGCTTCGGTTGTTTATAATGGCGTACCCGATTATGGTACGCAGCCTTTTGTTGACATGGCCGATGCATGGGTTGACACCAAAACTGGTGGAGCCATTTATGCGAATTTAAATGGTACGTTTTCGTTTGGAAAAAACCGTACGACGGTACTGCATTATGTACGTAAATTTTCACGAGGATACGAATTTAGAGAAAGTTCGATGAATCCACTCAATATTTATATGCGCTTAGCGGAACTCTATTTGATACGTGCCGAGGCATTGAACGAATATGGAGGAGGTCAGGCTCAGGCTGAATCCGATTTGAATCTTATTCGTACCCGCTCAGGAATGCCTAATGTGGTAAGTGGTCAGGACCAATTGGAAATGAGAAAAACCATTGCTCACGAAAGGAATATAGAGCTATTTTACGAAGACCAACGTTGGTTCGATTTACGACGTAATTTATTGTCCGAAACTGAAATTCCTGTAAAGATATATAAAATAGAGATTAAAAAATGGTTTAAGAAAACAAACAGTCCGTGGCCGTATAAAATTACTTACGAAAAGTCATATTATAGTACCCGCGTTTGGTACAACCATTGGTATATGAATCCATTTCCTACACAAGAGGTGAACAAGGCTTATGGCTTAATTCAAAATCCGGGCTGGTAAAACAATATTAATACGAAGGAAAAAATAAATATTATGAATAGGACAATTTCAAAATACAGAAAATTGAATACTTTCAGAAAGCTTGTAATTCTACTGGTTTTTGTATTCACTCTGGTTATTAAAGCAAATGCGCAGGAAATTACAGTAAATGGTGTGGTGGAAGATCAACAGGGAAGCTTAATCGAAAATGCGGTTATTACTATCGATAACAATACCACGCTCACCAATAAGTTTGGCAAGTTTAGCATAAATGTAAAAAAGAACGATTTGCTAAAAATCTCCAAAGCAGGCTACAAAACTCAAACCATTAAAGCAAAAACAGCTGTACTGGTCAAATTATCCATCGAGCCACGCTACGCACAAGTTGCTTCTGTTTACGAAACAGTAGCAATGGGTGATGTTACTTCATCCATTTCAACTGTGAACAGTCAAAAATTATCGAACAACTCGGTTTTGGCCTTTGGCAATGGATTGTATGGAAAATTAACGGGACTAAATTTAAGTCAGGCCGATGGCGAGCCGGGCAACGATTACCCTGCCATGCTCATAAGAGGCAAGCATAGTTTTACGGGTAATAATAAGCCTTTGGTGCTAGTGGATGGTTTTGAACGCGAGCTGAACACGCTGAGTGTCGACGAGGTGGAATCGGTGTCGGTACTCAAGGATGCTGCTTCAACTGCATTGTATGGCATGGATGGAGCAAACGGAATAGTGCTTGTAACCACCAAAAGAGGAATAGCCGGCAAAACAGAAGTGGGTTTAAAAGTGGAAATGGGCGAAGGCATGCCTACTCGCATTCCGCATTTTTATGGTTCGTACGATTACGCACGCTTCTACAATCAGGCTCAAAAAAATGATGGAAAAACTACTTTCTTGTATTCGGATGCTCAATTAGAAGGTTATCGTTTGAATCAGGATCAAAAGCTTTTCCCAAATGTGGATTGGGTAAATGAAATCATCAGGGAAAAAGCACCTATCAAAAAATACATTGTGGATTTTAGAGGTGGAAATGAAATTGCGAAGTATTATGTAAACGTAGGTTTAGAGAATGCTGAAGGAATTTTTAAAAACACTGAGCATATTTATGCCGACGAATCGGGAACTTCGTACAGCACCAACCGGAATTTACAACGTATCAATTTCAGGTCAAACATCGATGTTAATGTCAACAAAAGATTTAATATCCGACTTGATTTAGCTGGTCGCCTCGAGAGTGTGAATTCTCCAACAACTTCGACTGCTGCCATTTTCAACAATCTATATGGTTTTCATCCTAACGTTTCGTCGGTTTATGCAAGTCCCGGTGTTTATGGTGGTTCAAACTCGTATCAGACTAATCCGTTGGCTTATTTAAACGAACAGGGTTATACCGACACGCATCGACGCTATTTTCAGTCGAACATTGTAGCAAAATACGACTTGACTGATTTGGTTCAGGGTTTACAGATTGGCTTTAAAGCATCGCTGGATAATTATTATACGGTTAGAGACGGTTTTAAAAAGACCTTTGCAGTTGTTGATTCTACGGGAAAAATTTTTGGCACAAATACCAATCTTCAGAACACAGGAAAAACAAATCAAAGTGAATTGCGATCGAACAATTACGAATTTTTTACCGAATACAACCGAACATTCAATAAAAACACAGTTGGTGCTTTAATAATGTTTCATCAGGACGAATATGTTGATAGTACCGACTTCCCCGACAGGCGATTAAGTGTATCCGGAAAACTATCTTACGGATATAACAATAAATACATTGTAAACTTAGCCGCACAATATGGAGCAACCGAAAACTTTATGAAAGGTCGTAGATATGGATTCTTTCCTGCTGTATCGGGTGCATGGATAGCTTCGGAAGAAAGTTTCATGCAAAACATAGCCGCTATTTCGTTTCTGAAATTTAGAGCGTCAACAGGCTTAGTTGGTAATCAGAACGTGGGAGGCACACGCTTTGGATATAATACTTTGTATAATACAAATGGATCAGAAAAGGAATTGGGGAATCCGTATTTAACCTGGGAAAAAGCCTATAAAACAGATGTTGGCGTTGATGCTACTTTGTGGAAAGATATAGATGTAAATCTGACTTATTTTCATGAGTTCCGCGACGATATTCTAAATTCTGGTTCTTCGTTGACTCCAAATTATTTTGGTAATAGTTTTGGTTACTCCAACTACGGTCAGGTAAAATCCGACGGTTTAGAGATTACCATTTCTACCGAAAAGAAATTCACAAACTGGGGGTATCATGCTGGTTTAAATGCCACTTATGTAACCAATGAAGTAGTTCGTATGCAGGAAGTTACCCGTCAATGGGATTATTTATACATGCAAGGAAATCCGGTTGGACAACGTTTTGGGCTCGTGGCCGAAGGGTTGTTCCAAAGTCAGGACGAAATTGATAAGGCGCCTGTTCAAACTTTTGGCAAAGTAATTCCCGGAAGTATAAAGTATAAAAACATGAACAATGATGGTGTAATTAATTCTGACGACTACGTAGCCATTGGAAAAGATGCCACTGTACCTACCTTGTCGTTGGGTTTCAATTTGGGTTTTGATTACAGCGGATTTTATGTTGATGCCAACTTTCAGGCAGCAATAGGTCGCGAAGTAAATATGCGAAGCGACTCCGAAGGTGCTATGTATTCTATTGCACCGCTTTATGGCGATAGAAATGTATCGACTTATGTGAAAAACCCATGGACACTTGAAACGGCTGCAACGGCAGATTATCCGTCGCTATCTATCGAAAACGCTGCCAACAATTTTGTAACCTCATCGTATTGGTTGCGCAATGGCGATTTCTTGCGTTTACGATCAATGGAGCTGGGCTATAACTTGCCAAAGCACATTGTAGGTTTATTGAAATTGAACAAGGTAAATATTTATTTGAGAGGGATGAACCTGCTTACACTCGACCATATTAAATATTTCGACCCCGAAGTAATGGAGGGTTATCCTGTTACAAAATCATATCATATAGGCCTTAATGTAAAATTCTAATTCGATAAAAATTATGAAACTAATTAAAAATATAGGCATTTTTGTTTTTGCCACTTTTACACTCTCTTCGTGTACCGATTATCTTGACCCGTGGGAATATACCTTGGCAACAGAGGATAAAGCTTTTGAGCTGACTTCATATTTGAATGCAATGCCCAATACGGCATACAGCTATTTGCCAAAGGGTTTCAATAGTATCAGTAACTCGTATATGACGGCAGCTTCAGATGAATCGGAGGAAGTTGACGACATGGAGGCAATTCAATTGTTCAACAGTGGAACCTGGAATAAATATAATAATCCGGATGATATTTGGGCAAATTCGTACAAAGGAATTCGTATTGCCAACAATTATTTGCAAGGCACCGATACCTTAACCTGGATAGGCATTCGGTACTCAAACCCCACCGAATATACAAATCGTATGATAGAGCTCACCCGAAATCGTGGCGAAATGCATTTTCTTCGTGCTATGTTTTACTTCGAATTATTCAAACGTTACGGCAGCGTTCCTTTATTGAAAGACAAAGTGAATCTTGAAAACCTCGACATTTCACAATACCCTCAGGTTGAAGTGGATACCATAGTTAAATTCATTATCGACGAATGCGAAATAGCTTCTGGAACAGGCAAATATGCGTTGAGCACAGCACAACGTGATACGCTATTGAAATACAACAATAAAGTGTTGCCCAGTCCTTATCGCGATACTGTTTCGGTGTATTATCCCACAACCGGAACGTATGCTTCGCGTCAGGGTAGAGCTACCTTGGGTTCGGTTTTAGCGCTGAAAGCCAAAGTGTTAGTTTATGCAGCAAGTAAGCAATTTAATCCAGCTAATAATGTTGAAAAATGGAAATTGGCCGCTAAAGCCTGTAAAGACGTGATTGACTTAACAACTAACTATCCGAGCTTTTATAAACTAAGCGCCACTTACGAAGGTATTTTTCAACCAACAACTTGGGGTGTGTGGGACAATGAGTATTTGTTTGCACGAAAGTTTAGTACCTTTAATACCTTCGATGCAGCAAATTTCCCCATTTCACTTCCGGGTGGTAAAACGGGGACATGCCCAACAGCCGAGCTGGTTGATGCTTACGAAATGACCGACGGCACCCCTTTCGATTGGAACAACCCCACACATGCTTCAAATCCATATTCGGGAAGAGATCCACGACTTTCGAAAACAATTTTCACAAACAACGAAAATTTCAACAACGCCATTACCCTTCAATGTTGGGTAGGTGGTAACGCAGGGCCAGGCATTTTTCATGCATCAAAGACGGGTTATTATTTAAAAAAATATATCAATCAAACACTTGATTTGAATAATAACAAAACAGCGCCCAAAATATGGTCGGTAATGCGTTTGAGCGAATTTTATTTATTCTATGCCGAGGCAATGAACGAAGCTTATGGACCCGAATCGGATCCCGAAGGGTATGGCATTACTGCTTTGCAAGCTCTAAATGCGATTCGTACTCGGCCAAGTGTGGGTATGACTCCAGTTGCATCCGGCTTAAGCAATGAGGCATTCACGGCTAAACTTCGACACGAACGCAGAGTGGAATTAGCATTCGAAGATGTTCGCTATTGGGATTTGCGTCGTTGGAAAATAGCCGAAAATGTGTTGGGTGGTGATATACATGGTGTTACTATTGTAAAAAATACCGATGCATCATTTACTTATACGCCCAATGTAAAAGTGGAAACACGGTTTTTTGATGCTACAAAAATGTATTTGCATCCTATCCCTCAGAACGAGATTAATAAAGCGGGTGGTGTTTTGAAACAAAATCCAAATTGGTAAATATTTATATATAATACAATTATGAAGCTAACATATTTTAAAACGGCAATGCTGTTTGCATTTTCAATTCTACTTTTCTCGGCTTGTGAAGAGAAGTTGCCAACTGAATTTGGTAATTCAAATATTTATTTTTCGAGCACAACTTACCTTACAACTTTCAAAGGAGTTGATACCGTAAGTATTGACAATATTAAAGCCGAAGCGGATACTATTTACAATATAGCAGCTGTTTACAGAAGTGGCATTGTAGATAATTTGGAAGAAATTACGGTTTCGCTTGCCATAGACAGCGCCTATTTAAGCTCAGTTATTCAGGCTGCACAAACTGCTTCGCCTACCGAGATGACCGATTTAATGACCACTTATAAAAATTCTAGTGCGCTTGGAGGAATTTATTTTTCGATACCCCAAACGGTAACTATCCCCAAAGGCAATAGAATGGTTACAGTGCCAATTTCTGTTCGACGGTCGCTTGTTAAGCTCTACAATAATGCAAACTTCAATTACAATGCAGCAGATTTATTAAGTACCACAGTTCCAAAAGACAAAAAACTCGTGTTGCCTATTAAAATTACAAGCATTTCAAGTCAAACTTTATTGGAAACTCAACATCGATTTTACTTTCAAATATTAAAAATAGGCAATTTAAAATAGTTTGCCTTTATTCAATAATAATTATTTACAAACAATTTAAAAATTAATTTTTATGAGAAACTCAACTCAAAAGCTCTTCAAAGGAGCGAGAAAAATGGCATTAATTGTAATGCTTGGGATTAGCGCTAACATTAGCGCAGATGTTACACCGGGTACATTTTATGTTCGTCCCGTGGGCGATGCCACTTCGTGGTCGGCAATGGCTGGTATTACTGCCGAACAAATTATCACATCGAATGCACCATCAATCGACACTATTAGCACCTATTATTTTGCGAAAGGTACGTATGTATTAACTGCTTCTGTTATTGATGCCGCAACTACTTTGCCCGTACAAATTGCACCCAGATTAACAACCGGAAAAATCTTTGGTGGTTTTAGTGGTGCCGAAACTGCTATCGATTTAGCTACTCGCGAATTGGAAGATAAAGACTTAAATGGAATGGTAGAACCATGGGAGTTTAAAAACGAAACAGTATTGAAAGGTGCTGTGCCTGCAAGCGACATAACTGGGTCGTCGATTCGTATGCTGAATATTACTAACGGAGGTGAAGTAAACGGTGTTACATTCTTAGATTTCTATTATTTCGGGGACTTAGTTCCTGTAGCTGCTGCTTATGCTGGAGCTATTATTCTTGGCCCTGCCACTTCAAGCCCACAAGTGGCAAGTGATATACCTGCAAATGGAGCAAAAATGAGTTTCTGTACCGTTCGCAAGATTAAAGCCGGAGGTGCAGGCCCGATTATGATGACCAATCAGTATTCAATCATTGATAACTGTTTGTTAGAAGAATGCTCAACAGATGGATTAATGCCTAATTTAGGTGGTGGTGCTATATTTATGAACTCGTTTGGTGGCCGTGTACAAAACTCGGTACTTCGTAACAATGAGGCAAAACAAGTAGGAAGTAATGCCGGTCGTGGTGGTGCAATTTATGCAAACACATACAATGCACTTACCCCTGACAATAATGCAATTGTCGAAAATTGTTTGATTTACAATAATACCGCAGCAACGTGGGGTGGCGCTGTTCGTAGCGATCATGTAGCTGGCAAACGTGGTATTCAGATTATTAATTGTACAATGGTGAATAATTCGACAAATGGTGGTGGAGTAGCTTCGGTTGAATTAATTAATGGTGGACTTATTGTAAATAGTATTATATTGGATGACGACAAAGACGAACTCAGATTACACCATGCTAAACATTTTGCAGCAAGTAATATTGTTGGAACATTGAACGGTGTAGCTGCAAGTCCAGGTACCGATATGGTAGCAGCAAAAGCAATTGCCGATTTAGGTTTTGTGAGAGCAACTACATTCACAGGTTCTATCGGGAGCCCTGATGGAGACTTCTACGATGCGGATAGTTATAATGAAATTCGCAAAGCAAACTTCAAAATTTCCGATGCTGCTTCAATCGCAGTTACTACTCCTTCATTATCTGTATTACCGGCAACATATACTTCAGACGTAGCCATTCTTATTGCAAATACAGCTCTCTTAACAAAAGACCTTATGGGCGTTGATCGTACAGGTACTGGCGTTGTAAGAACTTTAGGCGCCTATCAGTTTACTGCTGCTACGGGTTTGAAAAATGTAAAATTGGGTGAACTCAATGCCTATTCAGTAAATGGTGCTATTGTTGTGAACGAATCGGAAGGCAAAATGGCTTCTATATTCAGCGCTTCAGGTCAATTGATTAAAGATGTGAAATTAATGTCGGCAAATGCTAACATTTCGATGGCTGCCGGTTTCTATCTTGTAAAAGTAGACAATAAAGTAGCTAAAGTGATTGTAAAATAAATATGTTTTGTATTAGAAAGAAGCTATCCAAAACCAGGATAGCTTCTTTTTAGTAATAAATTATTAAAAAAAAATGAAACGAATTGCATTTTTAGTTTGTATTCTCATGTTAGGATACACATTGTTTGCTCAGGATAATCTGGCAGTTAACCAACAAATTAAAGTAAGCTCCGAACTGAAGGGAGCTGCGTTCGGAGCAAAGTTTCTGAACGATGGCTTGGTGTCCGAACAATCGCAATGGGCAACTACTGCCGATAAAACAGCGTGGATTGTAGTTTCGTTTTCAAAAAAAACAACCTTAGGTGGTATTCATATCTATTTTGGTAACCCCGGAAACAAGCCAGTGGAAGAGTTTCATGTTGAATTTGCTACTAATGGAGTTTGGCAAAACATACCGTCGGCCAATGTAAAAGGAAACAAATTTGGCACTGTTGCATTGGCTTTCGATGCTACTATTGATGTAATTACCGATAGTTTAAAAATTTCACTCACAAAAACAAAACACGATCAATTTATTGTGCGCGAGTTGAGTGTTTGGCCTGTGTATCGTCTAGGAATACCTGCTTTAGGAGCCGAAGTAACCGGTTATGTGGGTAAAAAAGAACCTTTTGTACCCAAAATTTACATCAATCAGAGTGGTTTTAATATTGGAAAACCGAAACGTTTTACTGCACCTCTTATTGATGATAATACTCCATTTAAAATTGTAGAAAAAGGACAATCAGAAGCATTGTTTACTGGCGTTATTCGTCAGAAAATTGGTGATTTTACGGCTTTTGAACCTGTAAGCAATAAAGAATATGTAATTGTAGCCGATACGTTTAAGTCTTTCCCTTTTCGCATAGGGCAATGGTGGATAGAACGCGTTACCTATCAGGATGCCATGGATTTTATGATTGATAGCCGTCATTACGTAGGTAATTACACAAAAAAATGTCCGGGTACATACAGCTGGCGCGACGACTCACATTTTGGGTGGGAGCTACACACACTTGTGCCGCAATATCTCTCGCATCCCGAAGCTTATCAGCGTATGCACAAGCAGGTTACATACCAAGCTCCAACCGACACTACACTTTGGGGAGCACTTCAGCCTTACAACGAAAGCGCGCCTGATATTGTAAAATTAATCCATTGGGGTGCCGATGTCATTGTGTCGCAAAAACTAACGCATGAGCATTTTAAAGGACAGTTAGCCTATTTTCTTTACGCTTGGCCTTATATAAAACAATGGATGCCACAACAAAATTACGACCGTGTAAAAGCATACACTTTGAGCGATTGGCAACAGGATAAAGTAGATCATGTATATGCCTACAACGAAAGTCCCGAGCATAATATGTTGGCTCTCAAAACACGAATTGGAAGTACCAAAGGTGCTTTGCCTCCGGGCGCTTCGGTTATTCCTAATTTGATGATGTACGAAGTGGCTAAACGAGATGGAATGAACGACGCATCAATTTACTTCGATGCAGCTTATAAACAAGTAGAGTGGATGGTTCAGAAATTAGACTGGAACGACCCGATGACTACCAAAGGTCAGCGTATGAGTGAATTTATTACCATGACAAGCTTGGCTTACATGCTTCAACAATACCCCGAAAAAGCTCCGGCTGGAATCAAACAAAAAATGGAAGAATGGGCCGATGTGGTAATTCGTCGCTCCGACAATATGTGGGACTTCCGTAAACTCGACGATAAAGATCAGTGGTGCCCTACCGGAAACTTGCCGCAGCATTGGAATGAAGTGGGCAATATTGTTGGTTTTCCGGCTGCTGTATTATCCATGATAAATTTTGTGGATAATAAACCCAAAGCAGAACGTCTGATGCAAATTGCTTTTGCACAGCTCGATAATTCGTTTGGACGTAACCCTTGCGGTCGTCATTGCTCCTACGATGCTGTTACCGAAATTGAAGGTGCCGACTTAGGTTGGTTCAGCGAATATCAAGGGGGAATTGGTCAGCTCGAAAATGCCCGCTTTGTGCTCGAAGGTTCGCCAAAAAATGCGCATTATCCTTACCATCCCGAACGTGGAAACATTGGTTGGAGTGAAGGTTGGGTTTCGTTCAACGTGGCGTATAACCTAAGTTTGGCGTATATGGCGGCTTACGATACTAAGTTCGAAAAACAACTACAAAAAAGAAAAACTGTAGTTCGACTGCAAGTTCCTCAGAACTTTGATTATAACATGGCAGAAACAATTACTGTTGATATGACCGACAAAAAAGGGCGTGTTACAAAACTTACACTCATGGAAGAATCGGTAAATTCTCCATATTTTAGTGCAACGCTGAAAACTCCTTCGAAACTGGTAACTATTTCTTACGGGTTGGATTATTTCAAAAAAAGCATTACAATAGGAGGACGTTAACGAATTATACTTTCATGAAAAAATCACAGCTATTTTAAATACTTTTCGCAGGTGTTATGCTTTGCTATTTGTTTGT
>JAIFKX010000167.1 GCA_020049335.1 Paludibacter sp.
GAATCGTTGTTTAGTGTTGGCAGTTGTGGTCGTGTTTGTCATCGTGGTTGCAGTAGTTGGCTGTAAGAGTTAATTTGTCGGCAATAAAGTCCTCCACTATCGTTTTAGCATCTTTTTGCGGAGCACCAACAAAGGCATTTATATTCTGTTGGGCAAATAAGTTAATCGCTTTTTGTCCCATTCCGCCGGCAATCACATCGGTTACACCAAAAGCCGCTACCCAGCGAGGATATACGCCTGGCTCGTGAACAGGAGGCGTTTGTTCCTTAATATCAGTTATTTGATCATTCTCAACAGTAATAATTGAGAAATATTCACAGTGCCCGAAGTGAGCACACAAAACCCCATTTTCCATGGGAATAGCAATACATTTATTCATATTTTTATTTATTATATCTGCCCCCTAACCCCCTAAAGGGGGAAAGAAGACAGGTTAAATTTAGTTGTTTATTCCGTTACCGCTTCCATTACCGAAACGATTTCTTCGTCCCATTCCCATTCCCTGACCACCTTGGCCACGTCCTAATCCACGCCCCATTCCACGTCCGTTAGCCGGTACGTTTTCGGTTGTAGATTGTTGATTTTTTGCACCAAAATTAGTGCATTTTCCCATTTTTCTGCCGGTCATGGAACCTTGTCCCATTGGTCCAGTTTGATTTAATCCGGGCATAAATACCTCCTTTTTAAATAACGTTTAATAATTATAATTTGTCTCCGCTTTTTAAGCGTTTTTGTTGTCCACTTCCTCCACCCGACTTCCGTTTTAGGCCCATGCCTTTGCCAAGTTTCGAAATTATCAATTCTTCTTTTGCGGGAATACACCGACCTAACTTGCGACCTGTCGATTCACCCTTACCTTCGGGGCCTGTACCGTCGAGATGTGGCATTTTAATTGTTTTTTGAGTTGTAAATAATTACAATTGTTCAACTAATTCGGCGATTGTTTTACCTGATGCGTTGACCATTTGAATGCCAAGACTCTGAAACAAAGGCACTGTTTTGCCGCCAAATTCACCCGCAATAATTTTTTTAGCACCTTGTTGCGCCAC
The DNA here is from genome assembly GCA_020049335.1 of Paludibacter sp. Taxonomy (GTDB): domain Bacteria; phylum Bacteroidota; class Bacteroidia; order Bacteroidales; family Paludibacteraceae; genus Paludibacter. The sequence goes on from JAIFKX010000167.1 coordinate 1,050, forward strand.
AAACTGTACAGCAGCAGGGCCCGCACCCCCAGATGCTTCTTTGCCAGGATTCAAAATAAATTCTGTTTGCTTTGTTTCAGTGTCGTAAAAAGCAAAATAATTACAGCGACCAAACCGACTGTCGATTTGTGCGTTTAAAGTATTCCCTTCGGATGTAATTGCAATTTTCATATTTGTTCTTGTTTTATTGATTTTGTATTATTAATATTATATATGTTTCTGATATATAGATACTTATTGTCTGTTTAAATTTCGTTTTCTATTAAATGGAACATCATTTTTTTGAAATTTCTTCACATTTTGATAACCTTCGTTCGACTGATGACTTTGTTTAAATTCATTTTTTTGAATAATTTCGGGATCAATAAATAATGGAAACGAAATGGAAAAAAATCCTACAATCGAAATTATAATAGCGAGTGTTATTTGTATAGTTTTGTTTGGAATCATTCTTTTAAAAATGCTTACAATCATTTTCCAATGCAAAACAATGTGTAAAACCAAAAGTATGATTAATATTATGCTTAATATTAAATGAATAGTTCCCCATTCGTGATGTGTTTTACCCCAAAATGCTAAGTTTACATTACGTCCGTAGATTACATTTTTTTCGAATCCAGGCACTAAAACATATTTCATTAAGAATCCAATACCAGCTATCGGCATCATCAACATAAACATGATTATGTCAATGATTATATTTATTTTCGATTTGTCAAATTTTTGAATCACAATCTATACATTTTGATATTCAATCTTCACATTATTCAAGAAGAAATAAACAACTTTCAAATTTCCAATTTATACCCCGTAAAAAAATGTATCAGCTTGAATTCCAATGTTTTTTTCATAATGTCGAATGTATGTTCGCCCGTGCAATGTCCGGTAATAAATTCGGTTTGAGGATATTCTTTGTTTAATGTTTTAGCTAAATCCGTTATTTCTTGTTCTGTTTCGTAAACGTTACCATTTTTGGCATCCAACAAATGAAACCCACCCATTACATAGCGAATACGGTGCATCGTTTTCGATTTTATTGTTTCCAAAATATTCTGCAAGCCTCTATGTCCGCAACCGGTAAAGACGAACAGATTTTCGTTGCCAAAAGTTACAATCAGTTCGTGGTCGAAGGTATCGCCTTCGAGGCCGTTTCCTTTATCTTTGAAAAGCGTTCGGTTGCCCGCAGGCATTGCGAATTTTGTGCTTTCGCTTCGGTAAACGTGAATATCGTTCGCTATATAGGCTTCATTTTCAACCAATAGCAAGCGGTCTTTAATTGTTTCAATATCCAATTCGATACTTATTTGGTGCAATCCCATTCGTTTCGAATAAAATTTTTGATTCAATGCTTTGGGCGAAACTATAATTTTTGCTTTGTTATTCAGTTCTAAAAATGCAGGCAATCCGCCAATATGGTCGGCATGTCCGTGCGAAATAAACACATAATCCACATCAGTCAAATCCACATTCAGCCTGGCTGCATTACGAATAAATACATCCGAAGCACCCGTATCGAGCAGGCATTTGTAATTTTCCGTTTCGAGATACACACACAACCCATGCTCCGTTTCGAGCTCCGAATTGATTGTTCTATTATCTGATAAAACTATGATTTTCATAAGTCTGCCCCCTAACCCCCTAAAGGGGGAATTTTGTGAATAATTTTTATTTTATTGGCGTTAATTCTTCATCTCCAAAACTTACACAATTTTTACACGGTACATGATTTTCGACTCCATCCACCAACTTATGGCATTTGCGACAGCGAAACCACGCTCTACCAAAATCCACATTTCCACCTTCAATCACAATCATTTTGCCTTCCACAAATGCTTTTGCAATGGCTCTACGCGCTTTTTCATAAATACGGGTAAGCGTAGGACGCGACACATTCATGCGTTCGGCTGCTTGTTCCTGCATCAAGCCTTCGTAGTCGAGTAGCCGGATGGTTTCGTACTCGTCGTAAGTCAGCATTACGCTCTCCAATTCGGTGCGCGGAATGCCAAAAGGCTTAAAACCCTTCATAGCAGGCGGCGTGGCAATGGTTCGGAATTGTTTGGGGCGTGGCATCTTTGTAATTTACGATTTAAAAATTTACTATTTACAATTCAAATCCGCTGCAAAGATACAAATAGTTTTGAACTTATGTTCATAATAGACATAATATTTTTCAATTATTTATGATAAAATAAACCGACCCTGCAACTTGATATCGCAGGGTAGGTAATTATTGGTGAATTATTAGCAGAACTGTGATAAATGTAAGTTTTGCTTTCATAATTCATAATGAATTGTTTTAGAAAAAGCCGCATAATCGATAGAAACGATTATGCGGCTTATGGATAGCAGATATGTGAGTTAGTTTATAGGCTATCCGCTCAACTTACTTCTTCGCAGCTCACCATTTCCCAACCGCAGTAAATCACGCGTAGCAGGTGCAGCGTTGTTTTGCCCATCGATGCTAATATTCGTGGGTCGGCAGCATAGCGATGGAGTTGCTCAGCGGCTTCGGTATTGATTTTTTGTGATAATGGCGAGTCAGGATTTTTGATTTCGGCTTCTTGCTCGCGTTTAACATACTTGAATTCAACTAAATAGCTATGAGGAAGCTCTTTGTGAACAATAAAGTTGGGTTGTAGCCACAAGTCGGCAAAACCTTTGTTCATTTCGTACTCGGCAAAACTATTGTAATAAGTGGGTAAACCCATGTAAATTACATGAAATGTTTGAATAAATTTCTCGCCATTTATATATTCTCGTAGTGAAGATTGTGTATTAATAGCCTCGGCCAGAAAATTAAAAGCAGGTTTCCAATCACCTTTGAAAGCCATATCGTACATTCGGTCGCCAAAATCCATCATGTTTGGTTTGAAAATATTCGCATCTTCGAACCCCTCCACTATATATGAAAATAACACTTCACGAATAGCCCTATTGGGCACACCTAAATAGATATTGCCAAACTCCACCCTACGAATAGTAAGTATGCCGAAATAATAAAGTAGCGACACGAAATTCTCACCCTTAATCAATTTTTCGGCCGGAAACGACGGTTCAATCGTTGTTCGAATTTCGCCCTCTTCGGCAATGCGTTTGATAGTGGAGAAATTACCATTTACTTTTTTATCTAAAATAATGAGATGACGTAGCTTGCCGTAGTCGATTTTAACATTGCTATCAATCAATATATTAGGGATTTTTCCTTGCGATAAATAGCCGTCCATAAAGTAAAGAGTCATGTACGAATTATACATTTTATGATCGATGCTTTCTTCGGCACGCTGATTAATCCAGCCTCTTTGTAATGGTTGAGCATGGTAATCACCTCCGCTTCGGTAAATCCGAGAATGGAATTAAACATTGCATCGGTGGTAATGTTTTTGGCAATATTAAAGCCACTTGTTACATCGTCCAAAGTTACGGGCGAAACACCAGTAATGAAAATCTTTTTCAGCGAAGCGTTTTTATCCGTAGTGGCAAGTTTTATTTTGTTGAAAAACAAGCGAAAAAAACCTGTACCGTGTGTTAAATCAGCATATTTACGTTCGCCATGCTGACTAAGTATGGTATTGGTAAAATTATCGTATTCGTCGATAAAGAGGTAGATAGACAGATTTTTTTCCTGACAATAACGTGAAATATATTCGAGACGAGCTTCGGCAGTAACTCGCATTTTAAAACCTTCTAAAAACTCATTACCTAAAATTGACTTGTATCTACGGTAAAACGACTCAAATGCTTGCAAACAATGTTCCTCAAAAGATAATTCTACCTTATCAATATCTGGATTTACGCCCGAAAAGTTAAAATTGAGAATCAGATAGCTATTTTTCTCCTCGGTAGGATGCTGACCAATATAGGTTTCGCCAAAAAGCACATCAAAGTTTGGTGCTTCCAACACATCGTAATAGGTCATCATGGTGTTCAACCACAATGATTTACCAAACCTTCGGGGGCGAATCAGAAAAAGAAAACGCGGAGCAGCTTCCACCGTTTCGATAAAACGGGTTTTATCAACATAGTAAAAATTATGTTTTGCTATTTCGGCATAATCGCTAATGCCGTAAGGTATTTTCTTGGCCATAATGGATAGATTTTTAGAGCAAAGAACAAAGAGTAAAGACTCGAAATTAAGACATTGAAAATGCATCAACAATGGTCTGTTATCTGTCGTCTGTTGTCAGTCGTCTTCATGATTTGCAAAGATACAATTTTTTTTTGTGCTCGTACGTACTTTAAAAGCGAAGTGTTTTTGTAAGCTTTAATGCATTCTTTGAATAAAGGTATTATACGAAAATATAACCATAAAAAAAAACGGTTAGTTTACAAAATGCAACCAACCGTTTTTCTTAGTAAAAAATTATATTTCAAGCATTTAAAATTTACCTACTTTATAATGAGCTTCAAACGTTTTATAGTGCCATCTTCTTGTATTTTAAGTAGATAAATTCCCTTTGTGAGATGACTTACCGAGATGTTGCTGTCGGCATTAATAACATGTTGCAGGCAGGTTCGTCCATTCAGGTCGGTAATGGTTAACGAAGCATTTCCACTGATTCCTTTGATACGCACAAAGTCATTTGCAGGGTTGGGGTAAATGCTTTGTATCAAGCTAACTTTCTCATTCAACTCAGTTGTAATACTGCTTTTTACATTGATATACACCGTATCCGACACAGTTTTGTAGTTTTCAGCATCGGTAGGCGTAAAAGTGCATTTCAGCAGTTGGTTGTCGCCCACAGCTAAAACTGTATTGGCAGCAGGGTCATAAACAAATCCACCCGGTACATCAGCAGTAGCATTGAGTTGTGTAGTGCTGAGAGCTACGCTGTAAGTAATATCGGCAGGAGTGCTCCATGTGATAAC
>JAIFKX010000103.1:0-4003 GCA_020049335.1 Paludibacter sp.
CGTGAGCCGTATGGATATGGACACTACACGTACAAAAAAAGCCTACGAGAAATTGATTAGCGACTTTGAACAACAAAAAGTGGATATTTTAATTGGTACTCAAATGGTTACCAAAGGGCTCGACTTTGAACGCGTCAGTATTGTTGGCATTTTAAATGCCGATAATATGCTTAATTTCCCCGACTTTAGGGCGCATGAGCGAGCTTTTCAATTAATGGCGCAAGTTAGTGGTCGTGCAGGACGAAAATACAAAAGAGGATTGGTGGTACTTCAAACTTCAGCTCCCGAACACAGTGTTATTGGGCAGGTGCTGCGAAATGATTATGCAGCCATGTACACCAAGCAAGTGTCAGAACGTCAGGAATTTAAATATCCGCCTTATTATCGTTTAATTATAATAAACCTACGCCATAAAGATGTTCAAATTGTAAAGCAAGCTGCTTATGAAATGGGAAATCGCTTGCGAGCAGTTTTTGGAGCGCGTTTATTAGGTCCAGTTGACCCACCCATAGGACGCATTCAAAATCTTTTTATCAAACAATTAATTTTAAAAATTGAAAATGAAGCATCACCTGTTAAAGCAAAAGATATTTTGAATACTGTTTCCGACTCCATTTTGCAAGAGTCCAGATTCAAATCTATTCGCATTAGTTTAGATGTTGACCCAATGTGATAACTCATATTTACAACTTATATTTCAACAAAATTATTTGTTTGAAAATTTCCTTAACTTAACGACATTGATATCAGATTGATAATTTTTCAGAGACGAAACTAATCTACACCCCGCAATTTATCCCGATGTATCGGGAGGGGCTTGGGGCCGAAATATGCAAAATTAGCTTAACGGCTATGCTCCTCAAGGAGAGGGTTAGGGTGAGGTAAATATCAAAAAAGGTATATTATATTTGTCTTATTACTTACAAATAAATTTTACTTGTTTTTCGAGATTATTTTTGATAAAAAAACAAAAACAAAAGAAATTTAGTAGCACAATGATAAAACTCACATTAAAATACTTTGTACTGCAAAGAAATTCTCTTATCTTTGCTGAAAGATACAAAAGTTGGTTCTGTTTTGTACTCCAACCTTAGATCTACTCCATAGAAAGTTAAAATGAATCTATCAATTTTTAGTAAAATTCTAATTGGCATTAGCATTGCGCTTGTATTGGTTTATGCCAGTTTTATTATATGGCAATCGGCTGATATTAATAAGAATACGATATGTGTAGGCTTAGATGTTCAGCTTTTGGATAATACCCGTATGCGCTTTATTTCGGAACACGAAATAGCAAAAATTCTTGATAGTAAAGGTCTTAATCCTGTGGGAACAAAATATAAAGAAATTTCGACGGAATCTATGGAGCGTGAATTGCTTCGCAACGAATTGATTCGCACCGCCGAATGTTATAAAACAATTTCGGGAAAATTAGTTGTAGAAGTTACCCAACGCACTCCAAAATTTCTCATTGTAGGTAACGAAAGTTACTATGTAGATTCCGATCGCAAACTGATGCCTGTATCGCCTAATTATGCCGCTTATGTTCCCGTGGTTTCGGGTCGAGTGTTGCGCGGAATGGCAACACGAGAGCTATTCGATTTTGTAACCTACCTCGAAAAAGATACTTTTTGGAATGCTCAAATAGAACAAATATTTGTACGAGATGATTTAAAAATAGAATTGATTCCCCGCGTGGGAAATGCTGTCGTATTGCTGGGATCGTTCGATAATTTTGAAAAAAAACTGCGCAACTTGCGCGAATTGTACACGCAGGGATTCAATGTTGTGGGTTGGAATAGATACGATAAAGTTGATTTGCAATACGATGGACAAATTGTTTGTACCATTACGGGCACAAAACCAATTGTAGTGATAAAACCCGACACCACATCCGTAAAAGATAGTACAGTCGAAAAAAAAAGTATACCCATTAAAGAAAGTATAGCATTAAAAAAAATATGATTCCGACTAAATTTGTAGCAATCGATTTGGGAAGCACCCGGATTTCGGCTATGGCAGGCGAAATTCAGGAAGATGGCTATTTGAAAATTCATAGCGTTGAGTCCAAGCCAGCCGACGACATTCGCTATGGCATTGTGGAGCAAGGTTCGGGAGCTGCATTTAAACTCAGCGAATTGATTCGTCTGCTCGAAAATAGCGCCCGCTTACCCGAGGTAGAATACATTTCGGTAAGTGTAGGCGCCAAAAGTATGCGCAATATATCCGTCTCGGTCAGTCATTTTGTGGGGGCATCCAAAACCGTTTCCGACAAATTAATCGATGAAATGATTGTAGAAGCCGAAGGTAAAATTAGAGGCGAAAATGTAGCAATCTACGATGTCATTCCATTGTGGTACGAATTGGACGGAAAGCGTATGGACGACCCCGTAGGGAAGCAAGGAACTCAAATTGTAGGGCGTTACAATGTGGTGTTTGGTAATACGCTTATTGCCGAAAAACTCGAGGGATGTATCGAACGAACAGGAAAACTAATTGAATACCGATGCTTATCGGTAGATGCATTGGCAACCGCTGTGCTCGACCAACACGAACAAGAAAGTGGCTGTGCACTAATTAATATGGGTGCATTAACCACTACTCTTTCCATTTACGAACACGGAGCCATGCAGCAATTGGTGGTTGTGCCGCTGGGTGCAAAAACCATAACAAAAGATATTCAAGAATTTGGTATCAACGAAAAAAATGCCGAACGAATGAAATGTGCAGTTGGCAAAGCCTTAGAAACTCTGGTGAAAGACGAAATAATGATTTCGGTAGCTGCTACCGAAATCGACATGCCTCCCGTTAAAATATCGTCGAAAATATTAGCTATGGCTATCGAAGCCCGCTTGGATGAAATAATGAATCCCATTTTCGATGCCATTGATGCTTACGAAGGAAATCTCGCAAACGGCATTATTCTCACTGGTGGTGGCGCTTTACTTAGTGGCGTTTCGGAGTATTTTACCGAACGCACGGGTTTCAAAGTCCGCTTTGGACATTATACCGATTGGTTAGCCGACAAAACAGACCCCAACTTTATCAACCCTATTTATGCGCAAATGGTTGGTACGCTACTTCTTAATCACGAATACAGAGAGCATCACCCGCTCTTAGAAAAAGAAAAAACTAAGAATAAGGCAAAACAGCCCAAAATACCGCGTGGAGGTGGAGCTATAACTGTTATGATGAAGAAATTTTTTGAAGACGATAATAAACTCGAATAAGCAATACACAAAATTGATTTTTAAATTTTAAATCGAAAATAAAATATGGGATATTTAGATGACGGATTACCTTTAGATTTACCTGTTATAGATTCTTCTATCATAAAGGTTATAGGTGTAGGTGGCGGCGGAGGTAACGCTGTAAACCACATGTATCGTCAGGGAATTACTGACGTGTCGTTTGTTGTGTGTAATACCGACAATCAGGCGTTGATAAAGTCGCCTATACCAAATAAAATTCAATTGGGATTGGCTACTACTGCCGGTCTTGGTGCGGGTGGCGACCCAAAAGTGGCTCGCCGTGCTGCCGAAGAGTCAATTGAAAGAATTCAGGGACTTTTACAGGATAATACCAAAATGGTATTTATTACCGCTGGTATGGGCGGTGGAACTGGTACTGGCGCTTCGCCAGTTGTGGCGAAAGCTGCACACGACCTTGGTATACTTACTGTGGGTATCGTAACTATTCCATTTGCGTTCGAAGGAAAACACAAAAAAATACAAGCGTTAGAGGGTGTAGCCGAACTGAGCGAGCACGTCGACGCTATTTTGGTTATCAATAACGAAAAACTGAAAGAAATATATCCAGACTTGGAATTGGCAAACGCATTTGCAAAAGCCGATGATGTGTTGACAAATGCGGCACGTGGTATTGCCGAAATTATTACTGTTCCAGGCTATATAAACACCGACTTTGCTGATGTATACAGCATTATGAAAGATGGTAAAGTAGCGATTATGAATACTGGCTACGCTTCGGGCGAAGAGCGTAT
>JAIFKX010000103.1:4028-19259 GCA_020049335.1 Paludibacter sp.
TATTGTTCTACTACCAACCAGATAAAAATGGAGGAAGTACAACAAATTCACGACTTTATGAATAAAGTGGGCGAAAATGTACAAGTTATTTGGGGCGCCACTTTCGACGATTCGCTGGGCGATAATGTGAAAATTACCATTATTGCCACTGGCTACGGTGTGGGCGATATTCCGGGAATGCCTATCAATGCTGTCAAAAATTTGAAGAAAAATTCGGCAAACAATGATAATGGAACCATTTTGAAAAATGTTGCGAACGCTTTCCATAGTTTTGGCACCGATAAAGCGGAAAAAGAAGAGGTAATAGATCCTATGGAACTGGCTATTAAAGAGTATTATGGTACAGAAAAGAAGGGCGAAACCGAATTAATGTTCGACGAAGACGATGATGTGATTCGAGTAGATGCTTCGCTCGACGAACCTAAAAAAATGCCTGAGCCTGTGAAAAAAGTAGAACCCGAAATTGAAACGTTCACGCTGGACGATCTCGAAAACGACTCTAAACGCCAAAAAGTGGAAAATATTCCTGCTTGGAAACGTAAATTTATGAAAAACAAATAAAGATGAATGAACTTTATGATAGAATAAGTGCTGACATAAAAACGGCTATGTTAGCTCGCGAAAAAGTAGCCTTAGAAGCATTACGCGGAATAAAAAAAGAGTTTATCGAAGCTAAAACTGCCAAAGGTAGCGATGGAAATTTAGCCGATGAGGTGGCTGTGAAAATTTTGCAAAAAATGGTGAAGCAGCGAAAAGAATCGGCTCAGATTTTTGCAGAGCAAAATCGCCCCGAATTAGCCGAAAATGAATTGGCTGAAGCGGCTGTTATCGAGAAATATTTGCCTACACAAATGACTGATGCCGAACTTACTGAGGCTGTAACAGCAGTCATAGCTCAGGTTGGTGCCACAGGCCCGCAAGATATGGGGAAAGTGATGGGTGTAGCTTCCAAACAATTGGCGGGCAAAACCGAAGGCAGACTTATCTCCGAAAAAGTGAAAGCACTGTTAGCAAATTAATTTCAGAATTAATTTTTGAAAATAAATTTCCAACAATGAAAAAAGTGCTTATAATAACTTATTATTGGATTCCAAGTGGAGGAGCTGGTGTACAGAGGTGGGTGAAATTTACCAAATACCTGCGCGAATTTGGTTGGGAACCAATTATTTACACACCCGAAAATCCAGAATATCCGTCGGAAGATTTATCTTTTTCAAAAGATATTCCTGCTGATATAACGATTCTGAAAAAGCCAATTTGGGAGCCTTATAATATTTACCGAAGTTTATTTGGCAAAAAAGGCGAAAAGATAAATGCAGGTCTTATTTCCGAAAATAAAAAAACTGGTTGGAAAGAAAAACTATCAATTTGGATTCGTGGAAATTTTCTGATTCCTGATCCAAGAAGATTTTGGATAAAACCATCTGTAAATTTTTTGACTGATTATCTTAAGAAAAATCCTGTTGATGCAATTGTTTCAACAGGGCCACCACATTCTATGCACTTTATTGGATTGGGGTTAAAAAAAAATTATCCTAATTTACCATGGATAGCAGATTTTCGTGATTCGTGGACAAATCTCGATTTTTATGAAGAGTTGAATTTGAGTTATATTTCGGATAAAATTCATCATATAATGGAAAAGAAGATTATTCGAAGTGCCGATACTATAACGGTAGTATCCAACGGAATGCGTGAAGAATATGAACTTTTAAAACCTAAGAATATAAAAGTAATCACAAATGGTTATGATGAATCTGATATTCAAATTGGCGATATTAAAAAGGATGAAAAGTTTTCAATCTCACATATTGGAACGTTAAATTCTACGCGAAACCCCCAAACTTTATGGAAAGTACTTAGTGAAATTTGTACTGAAAATCCAGAATTTAAAGCAGATTTACAAATACAATTAATAGGAAAAGTTGATTTTTCTGTACTAGAAGAAATTAATCTGTTAAATTTCAGCAACAACCTTTTAAAAGTTAGTTATCTTTCACATAAAGAGGCAATTATACGTCAACAATCATCTCAGGTTCTTTTGTTGCTAATTAATCAATCTGTCAATGCAAAAGGTTTTGTAACTGGAAAATTCTTTGAATATTTAGCAGCCAAGCGTCCTATTCTAGCTATTGGTCCTACTGATGGAGATGTTGCAGCAATTTTAAGTGAAACCTCAGCAGGGAAAATAGTAGGTTTCAATGATTATCAAGCAACAAAAAAAACAGTGATTGACCTTTATTTACAATATAAATCAGGTAAACTTAATGTCGATACAAAATCTGTCGACCGATATTCTAGAAAATCGTTAACAGGTGAATTGTCCAAAATTTTAAATTCGTTATGAAAAGAATTATAACTATTGTCGGTGCTCGTCCGCAATTTATTAAAGCTGCCACATTAAGCCGCCAATTTCAACTGTTGGGAATTGAAGAGAAAATTGTTCACACTGGACAGCATTTTGATATCAATATGTCTGATGTGTTTTTTGATGAAATGGAAATTCCAAGACCAGTTTTTCAACTTGACATTCATGGATTAACACATGGTGCTATGACAGGCCGAATGCTAGAAGAAATTGAGAAAATTCTGTTGAAAGAAAAGCCCGATGGCGTACTTGTTTATGGCGATACAAATTCTACTATGGCAGGAGCGTTGGCAGCATCAAAATTACATATCCCACTTATTCATGTCGAGGCGGGTTTACGTTCTTACAACATGGAAATGCCTGAAGAAATCACCCGAATTCTAACCGATAGAATTTCAAATTTTCTGTTTTGCCCTACTGATACCGCTATCAAAAATCTTAAAAAGGAAGGTTTTGATTATTTTCCCGTTAAAATCATTAAAAATGGTGATGTGATGCAAGATGCAGCAATTTATTATACAGCTAAAGCCGAAAAAAAATCGAACATACTGAACCAGATTGGTTTGGATAAATATATAGTTGGAACTATTCATCGACAAGAAAACACCGATTCTCCCAGTAATTTACGAAATATAATAGCCGGACTTAACGAAATTAACAATCAAATACCTTTAGTAGTACCCATCCATCCTCGCACTCGAAATATTTTAGCTCAACAAAATATTCAATGTGAATTCAAATTAATTGATCCTGTGGGATATTTTGATATGATTATGCTGCTAAAAAACTGCGAATTAGTGGTTACTGATAGCGGTGGTATTCAGAAAGAAGCGTTCTTTTTTGGTAAACATTGTATTACACTGCGAGAAGAAACCGAATGGGTGGAATTAGTAGAAAATGGTTTTAATATCCTTGCAGGAAGCAATCCCGAGAAATTGAAAACTGCTTTCGAACTTTTTAAAACTAAAAAATCGGATTTTAGCATTGATTTATACGGTGAAGGAAAAGCTGCAGAAAAAGCAGCTTTAGAAATATTGAACTTTTAAATTTATATGAATAATAATAAATTGATAACCTATGAATGAGACAATTGAAACACTTTTAAAAAAAATAAATCAAAAAAATATTTGGGATGAGATGCCTGTTTTTTGTTTTACTTCAGATATAGATTGGGCGTCGGAAGATGTAATGACAGAATATTTTAGTATCGTAAATCCCCTTGATATAAAACCAACTTTATTTGTTACCCATGAATCGGAAGTTATAGAATCTAATTTTAAATCAGGAAAAATTGAACGAGGTATTCATCCTAATTTTTTAGATAATAGTTCGCATGGAAAATCATTTAAAGAAATTGTGGAGTATTGTTACAAATTGGCACCAGAATCTTATGGTTTTAGAAGTCACCGTCTTTTTGATGTAACTGACATCACTCATTTACTTAAAAATGAATATAATTACAAATATGTTTCTAATTTAGGAACTATACTTCAAACCTATATCAGGCCTATTTTACACGAATCTGGATTAGTACATATCCCAATTTTTTTCGAAGATGGAACTCATTTGTATAATCAATTGGATTTAAACTTTAAAAAATATATTGATTTATTTACGACACCAGGAATAAAGATAATTAGCTTTCATCCTATGAATTTTGTTTTCAATTCACCAAATATCATGTTTATGCGTCAAATTAAAGACTCATTAACCAGAGATGAATACAATAATATTCAAACTTCTACTATTGAGAAATTAAAAAATAAAGAAATAGGAATAGGAAAAACTGTTTTAGATATTGTCAATTTTGTAAAAGAAAACAACTACCCAATTATGTCCCTAAATGAAATATATAACAAATTAATTGGAGGTAGCATATAATGAGAATACTTGAATCAGAACGAATTTTACTAAAACCGATTGAATTGGAAGATTTGAATTTTCTGCTCAATCTCCGATGGGAACAAGAGGTAATGAATTATCTTATTCACGACCCTATTTCATATAAAAATCAATTGGATTGGTTCAATAACATCAAAAAAACGGATGTTGCACTTTCTGTTTTCTTAAAGGAAGAAAATGAATTAAAGATTATTGGTACAATCGGTTTGTATGAGATAAATGCTAGACATCAACGAGCAATATGGAGAATTCGTTTAGACCCTTCACAACAAGGTAAAGGTTACGCAACTGAAGCTATCAATTTACTTTTAGATTACGGCTTTAATACCCTTAATTTGAATAAAATTATTTCAGACTCATTTGCCAACAATATTGCGATTGTAAATTTGACCTTAAAATTAGGTTTCAAACAAGAAGGTTTATTGGTAAATCACTATTTTCATAAAGGAGAATTTAGGGATGCTATTCAATTTGGTTTGTTGAGAAAAGATTTTAACTGTACTAAAAAATAATTCTATTAATAGGTAGAAGTGATTGTGAAACTGTAATTAAGCAAAATTCATCCACGCTTATTTACCAAATAAATACCTGTAAGCACCAATAAGGCTCCAGATAACTCGCTGATTGTTAGTGTTTCTCCCAAAATTGGGTAAGCGAAAATAGCAGTAAAAACCGACTGGCTTAATAAACTAACCGAGGCTACTGTGGGCTTAATGTGTCCCAAAGCTTGATTGATAGAAAGCCAGCCAACTACTTGTGGTATGAGTCCAAGAATAACAAGATACATCCATGAATTCGAAGTGTAATTGGTTAATTGTGTACCACTTACAAGGCAAATAATACCTAAAACCACCGTGCTACTCACCATCGAAATGGTTGTAAAAGTAAAGGTATCAAGTCCCACTCTCCCTTTTCGCACTGTAAGCAAATAGGCACCATAAAATACACTGGCAATGATTGAAAGAATGTTTCCAGTAGTGAGCGATAGGTCGTTAATGCTGCGAATACCAACTATTACACCAACGCCAATTGTTGAAATGACGGTTCCTATCCAAAATATTTTTTTGGGTTTTTCGCGCAAAAAAAGTAATGAACCAATGCCCACCCACACAGGAGCCAAATTGGCTAATAGAGTAGAAACTGATGCTTTTGAAAGTAGAATAGAAGTGTTCCAGAGGGCAATATCGAAGGCGAAAAGTATACCGCAAACAACGGCAATCCAAATTCCCTTTTTATCGGTAAGCGGTTTGCGAAAGTAGAGCCATACGGGAAGAATGCCTAAGGTGCCAAAAAGTAAACGGTAAAATCCAGAGCCCAAGCCACTTACATCGGCTAACTTGACTAATATTGCCGACCACGAAATACAAATAATGCCCGTAAGCAGCAAAAGATAATGTACCCAAGTAGGCTGTTTTGTGCTGCTTGTCATGCCTTAATCCAATTGATAACCAAAGCTTTTGAGTTTTAAGTCTTTATTGCGCCAGTCTTTTTCAACTTTTACAAAAAGCTCGAGAAATACTTTTTTATCAAAAAACACTTCCAAATCTTTGCGCGCTTCGGTACCCACTTTTTTGAGCGATTTGCCTCCGTGTCCTATCAAAATTCCTTTTTGCGAATCACGCTCGGCATAAATTACGGCATTTATACGTATTAATCTGTCATCTTCCTGAAACTGCTCTACTTCCACCTCAACCGAATAGGGGATTTCCTTTTCGTAGTTCATCAGAATTTTTTCGCGTATAATTTCGGTAACAAAAAAACGGGCTGGTTTGTCAGTTAGTTGGTCTTTGTCAAAAAATGCAGGAGATTCAGGCAAGAGGTCTTTAATCCGTTTAAAAAGTGGCTCAATATTAAATTTTTCTAATGCCGATATAGGATAAATTTCAGCACGAGGCAATAATTCTTTCCATTTTTCGACTAATACAATCAGTTTTTCCTCATCAATCAAATCAATTTTATTAATAATCAAAATGAGTGGGGCAGGGTTGAGGCTTACTTTTTCAACAAAATCCGCATTTTTTTCGTTTGAGTCAAAAACATCGGTAACATAAAGCAATACATCGGCATCGGTCAGAGCCGAACGTGAAAAGTTTAGCATCGACTCCTGAAGGCGGTAATTTGGCTTCAGAACGCCCGGTGTGTCGGAATAAACAATTTGAAAATCCTCTCCATTTACAATTCCCAAAATACGATGACGGGTAGTTTGCGCTTTCGAAGTTATAATCGAAATTCGTTCGCCAACGAGCGCATTCATCAATGTCGATTTACCAACATTGGGGTTGCCTACTATATTTACAAAACCTGATTTATGCATGTTTTTTTTTATAAAATTGGTCTATATGTAAAGCAACACACTAATTTTGTTTACAAATAAAACTTTTGCAAAGATACAATAATTTATGCAGAATGGGAATTGCTATCAATCTCTCATACTTTTTTATTACTTTTGGCGTTTAGTTTTTTTTGACAAATAACAAATTCCTATGAATTTTACAAAAATATTTGAGTTGTCGCGCCATTTTAAATTGATATTTATAGTTATTGGTGCGGCCATAATTATTGTTTCGACACTATTTACCAATAAGTTAGCAAAGTCGTTGGCGCTCGAGGAACAGAAGAAAATTGAAATTTGGGCTGAAGCAACACGTCAGTTTATTTTAGCCGACGAAAACACAAATATCGACTTTATTTTATCAATTATCGAAGGCAATACTACTATTCCAGTAATGATTGTTGATGAAAATGATTTGCTGCTACATTCGCGCAATGTGGTAGAGCCAAAAAAGAACAAGGCAGAATTTTACAAATCTAAAATTGCCGATTTAAAAGAAAAGCGTGAGGCAATTGTTGTCAATTTGGGTGATGCCCGTCAGTATATATATTACGACGATTCCCTGCTTTTAACTCAATTGTATTATTTCCCTTACATACAATTGGGTGTAATTGTGATATTTTTACTCATTTCATTTTTTGCTTTTTCGAGCACCAAAAATGCCGAGCAAAATCGTGTTTGGGTAGGTTTATCCAAAGAAACAGCACATCAGTTAGGCACACCTATTTCGTCGCTATTGGCTTGGGTAGATTTATTGAAAGCCCGTTATGCCGATGATAAATTGATTCCAGAAATGTCGAAAGATGTAAACCGACTGCGTATCATTGCCGAACGATTTTCGAAAATTGGTTCAGCTCCCGATTTGAATTTGGTGAGTTTGAACGAAACGCTCTTGAACGCATTGCAGTATATGAACAATCGATCGTCGCAGAAAGTAGCTATTGAAAGTCATTTCAGTAACGAGCATCCTGTTTTTGTAATGCTGAATGTGCCTCTTTTCGAATGGGTTATCGAAAATCTCTGTAAAAATGCCATCGATGCCATGGATGGTGTTGGGCGAATTGACCTTTACATTAGCCACAAAGAAAACGATATTGTGATTGATGTACAAGATACAGGTAAGGGCATTGACAGAAGTAAATACAAAACAGTTTTTTCTCCGGGCTTTACTACAAAAAAACGCGGTTGGGGCTTAGGGCTTTCGCTTGCAAAACGAATTATCGAGAGTTATCACGATGGTAAAATATACGTAAAACAATCGGAAATTGGCAAGGGCACCACTTTCAGAATTGAACTAAAGGTAAAATAAACTGCTAAAATTGAATAATATAAATATATAAAATGCTGATTTAGAATTATTTGAATTGACTTTTGTATTTTTAAGTAAAATAAAAACAGATATTATTTCGTAACTTATCAGTTTTTTGTACCTTTGCACGGTTTTAATTAATGGGTAATATATGTCGAAATTTGCACTCTACAATGTTGTTTTAAAGGACTTAAGCACCGACGCTCGTGTATACGAATACGTTTTGGATGAAGCTTATTTCAAAAAAATTGATAGCGAAGAGGTTCAAAAAGGTAACATTAAAGCAAAAGTAACCGTTCAAAAGAAGTCAGCATCGTTCGAATTGAACTTTTTGCTCGAGGGTGTTGTTTTGGTTCCTTGTAATCGCTGCCTCGACGATATGGAGCAGCCCATTCATTACAAAGATAAATTACAGGTAAAATTAGGTGATAAGTTTTCGGAAGAAGATGAAATTGTAATTGTACCCGAATCGGAAGGAGCAATAAACGTTGCTTGGTTTTTGTACGAGTTTATTGTTTTAAACATTCCAATAAAACACGTGCATGCACCTGGCGAATGTAATAAAACAATGGTTACAAAACTCAAAAAACATATTGCCCGATCCAAAGACGATGATGATGTTGATGTTGATTTAGACGACGACGAATTAGAAATTGAAGATACAAATACAGACCCGAGATGGGACGGTTTACAGAATATAATAGATAACAATTAATTAACAACGAAAATGGCACATCCTAAGAGAAAACACTCGAAAACCCGTACAGCAAAAAGAAGAACTCATTATAAAGCTGAAGCTCCTACATTGGCAGTATGCTCAAACTGTGGGGCAGCGCATATTTACCACACTATATGCGGCGAATGTGGATACTACAGAGGCAAACTCGCAGTAGAAAAGCTCGCTTTAGCTTAATTTCACACAAGTGTCAGTATTACATACCGGCATTCAAAAAAATTGATAAGCCCTAAGTTTAAACTTTGGGCTTCCTTTTTATTATAACTAAATAAAGAATTTTATGTCTCAAATTCATGCAGTAATTACTGGTGTAGGTGGCTACGTACCAGAATATATACTCGACAATCTTGAGCTTAGCACTATGATGGATACCAACGATGAGTGGATAACTTCACGTGTGGGCATCAAAGAACGCCGAATTTTAAAAGAACCTAACGTTGGAACATCATTTTTGGCTGCTAAAGCTATCGAAGATTTATTCTCGAAAACAGGAACAAAGCCCGAAGAAATTGATTTGGTAGTTTGCGGTACTACAACTCCCGACCATATCTATCCTTCGGTTGCATCTATGGCTGCCGAAAAGGTCGGTATCAAAAATTCATTAGCCTTCGACTTACAAGCTGCTTGCTCTGGATTTATTGTTGCATTGAGTACAGCAACAAGCTTTATCGAGTCGGGCAAATATAAAAAAGTATTAGTGATTGGGGCTGATAAAATGTCGGCTATAACCGATTATTCCGATCGTACCACTGCACCACTTTTTGGTGATGGAGCTGGTGTGGTATTGCTTGAACCAACTACCGAAAATACTGGCGTAATGGATACAATGATCTATACCGATGGTGTTGGAATGAAGCATTTGCACATTAAATCGGGTGGATCAGCCACACCCAACACAAAAGAAACTTTGGAAAAGGGGATGCAATATACCTACCAAGAAGGACAAAACGTTTATAAATATGCTGTAACAAATATGGCTGAAGTTTCAGCTAATATTATGGAGAGAAATCAGCTGACTGGCGACGATGTAAATTGGTTAGTGCCTCATCAAGCTAATTTGCGTATTATTGATGCTGTGGTGAACCGAACTGGAATCGCCCCTGAAAAAGTAATTATCAATATAGACCATTTCGGAAATACGTCAGCTGCAAGTATTCCACTTTGTTTGTGGGAGTCTGAAAAGAAATTTAAAAAAGGCGATAATATGATTTTCACAGCTTTTGGGGCAGGTTTTACCTGGGGGTCTGTTTGGGTAAAATGGGCTTATTAATTTCTGTTCGGGTTTATTTTAATCAAAAACCGTAAATTATTATGCGTGAGCAATTTGTAGAACGACCTACCGATGTTGTCATATCGAAATTAAAAGAAATGATTGCATCGGGTGTTCTTAAGCCAGGCGATAAATTGCCAGCCGAGCGCAAAATGGCGACGGATTTTAATGTAGGTAGAACACAGATACGCGAAGCACTTCACAAATTAGAATTTTACGGTATTATTAAAACACTTCCTCAAAGTGGTTCAGTAATTAATGGCTTAGACATAAATACATTAGATGGATTAATAGCCGACGTGCTCGACTTGCAACAATATGATTTTTATTCGTTAGTTGAAACACGCTATGTGCTCGAAGTGAATGCTATACGACTTTGTGCCGAGCGCCGAACCGAACATGATTTGGCAAAATTGGAAAAAGCGCAGGAGAATCTAATTAAGTATTACGATACACCAGATCGTGTTGGACATGATTTTGCTTTTCACCGCGCCATTGCAGAAGGATGTCATAATCCGGTTTTTAAAGCCATGCTTTTGATTGTGATACCCGACATAATGACTATTTATCAACGAGATAGGATTTGTGCACCGAGTCAAATAGTTATCGAAGAACATGCTCAAATGTTAGAAGCTATTCGAAACAAGGATGGCGATACTGCTGCAAATATTATGAGCAAACATTTACAAGGTGTTGTGGATTTTGCAAAATCTAAAATTTTGGAATAAAAAAACGACTTCAATCTTTTTGAAGTCGTTTTTTGTATCTGTAATTTTTAGCTATATTTGTCTCAATTTTTAGTTTCAAATAAAATCTTATTGTAATGAAAAAACACATCCCCCTCCTACTCACTTTCGTAACATTGCTTGCCTTTGCAGGCGGAGTTTATTACATTCACCTACTCACACCCATTATTACTGGTTATGCAGCAAAAAATTTAGCTTCAGGAATTTTTGTGGGAAATCGTACGCAAGAAAGTATGGAGGCCATAGATTTGAATTTTTCACTGATAAAATTTACGACTAATTCGGTTGATTTTGAGAAAAAGGAAGTTACAAGCCGATTTTTATGGGCGCAATCAAAAGCTATTTATATCGAAGGTTTTGGATGTACATTGGTGCGCGAAGACGATGAAAATACAATACGAAACCGCCCATACACCATTGTTCCGCTTCCTGATTTCAACACCGACACAATTAAGTGGCCAGCTGGCGACAAGTTGGTAGACACAATTCCTTCGGGCATAAATATGAGGAAGCTTAACAAAACTGTTGATCGCGCTTTTGCCGATAGCGCTGGCTCTAAAGGGACTTTTGCAATAGCCGTAGCATACAAAAATCAATTGGTAGTAGAACGTTACAAAGAAGGTTTGTCTTCGAAAAATCGTTTTTTGAGCTGGTCTATGTCGAAAAGCTTTACGCACGCTTTAGTAGGAATTATGGTTAAAAAAGGCCTGATTAACATTGATGAACCATGCAATTTTACACAATGGCAACGAGATGGTCGACGAGCAATAACCCTGCGGCATTTAATGCACATGAATGGTGGACAAGCATGGAGCGAAAGTTACGGAAACTTATCCGACGTAAATTTAATGTTGCATAAATACGCTGATATGGGACTTTATAGTATCGCAAAACCACTCGCTGTACGTCCCGATTCACAATGGTTGTATAACTCGGGAGCTACAAATATTGTTTGTTATGCCATGCGAAAGCAATTCAAAAACGAATCGGATTATTATACTTTTCCACACAAAGAGTTATTTAATCCGCTTGGAATGCGTAGTGCCGTTTTCGAAGTGGATGCTTCGGGCACTTTTGCTGGCTCGTCGTATATCTATGCAACCATGCGCGACTATGTGCGTTTTGGCATGCTTTATTTGAATAATGGAAATTGGCTTGGCAATCAAATTTTACCCAACAATTGGGTAGCACAAGCAAGAGAGGAAGCTAGGGGTTCGAATGGGCAATACGGTTCGTTTTTCTGGCTAAATCGTTCGGGGGATTACCCTGATGTGCCGCGCGATTTATTTATGTGTCGCGGACACGATGGTCAATATATTTATATTATTCCATCGCTCCAGTTGGTTGTAGTGCGTACTGGCTTCTCGAAAAAAGGAACATTCGATTTACAGGTTTTTCTGGCTTCGGTAGTAAAAGCTGTTGAAAAGTAGTTTTTTTATGTGCCATCTCTGCATATTGTTATAAATCCTATTGCTTAAAATTGCTTCATAAAAACACATTATTCTTTTATATTTCAATTTGTAATCATTATTCACTATATTTGCACCATATTATACTAAGAAAAACACATGACAAATCACATCAAGAATATAGTATTAATATTACTGTGTTTTATTTCAATACTTGCCACCTCCCAAGAAAGCTATAATAGAGGTCTTCGTTTTCAGTCGTTTGAGGTAGATCAGGACAAGCGAACCGGACTCAACCTCACTCCTGAATCGAAAATTAATACTCCTAATGGATTTACCCAAAAATTCGACATCAAACTTCGAAGAAATTCAAATGATTATGGATACGTTTTTCGTTTAGTTGGAAATGACAGCGTAAATATCGATTTGGTAGCACACATTACTACAACCGACCACCTATCCGATTATGCATTTTCGTTGGTTTCTGGCGCAAGTTCACTCATTAAGGTTCGAAACTCCGAAATAAATAACTATTAGGGAATATCGTGGTTAACTGTAGTTTTGAATTATAACAAACAGAACGAACAGATAAGCTTCAGTATAAATGACTTTAAGAAAAATGTTGCATTTAAAACGGATAAATTATCGAGTTTCCAACTTTATTTTGGGCTTAATAACAACCCAATTTTTGCAACAACAGATGTTCCACCTATGACCATCAGAAATATTCAGATTTTTGATGATAAAAACGAATTAAAGCGGAATTGGAAATTAGAAAAACATGCTTTGGACAATGTTTATGATGAATGTCAGAATAAAAAGGCAATTAGCGTAAATCCAATTTGGGAAATTGATAAGCATGCAAAATGGCAGTTAAAGGCTCATCTTAAAATGCCGTTCAATTTACCTCAAATTGCCTTCGACGAAGATAAAGGTAAAATTTATATTGCAAAACGAAATTCAATTTTCACACATGATGCAATAAAACAAACAATTGATTCAATAATAACAAATAAAGGAGAACCCTATAATTGTAGTTCGAATCAGCTTTTTTTTGATAAAAATTCGGATAAGTTAATTTCTTATAATTTTGACAATCCAAATTTTGCAATTTATGATTTTAGGACTAATGAGTGGTCAAATGAATATATACAAAATATAACTCCTCAATTCTGGCATCACAGTAAGTATTTTAATGCTAAAGATAGTTGTTTAATAACCTTTGGTGGATATGGCTATCATAAGTATAAATCCGATGTCATGCGTTACTCATTTAAAAATAAAGAATGGAAACAGCACGATATATCTTCGGGTATTGCACCACGTTATTTGGGTAGTTTAGGATATTTAGATGAAAACGAATTGCTCTATTTTGGAGGTTATGGTAGTAAGACAGGAAATCAGGAAGAATTTCCACACAATTATTACGATTTATACAAAGTAAATTCAAAAACTCTTGAAGTTAAAAAACTATGGGAAATGAGTGCTCCAAAAGAGCATTTCACCAACAGTAATTCGCTTGTTGTAAACAAAGAAAAAAAATCATTTTATAATTTAGCTTATTCAAACACACGCTATTCAACAAGCCTTAAACTCATGGAATATTCAATAGATAAGCCTGATTTTAAAACTGTTGGAGATTCAATTCCATACAAATTTAAAGATATTGAGTCGTATTGCGATTTGTACTACAGCCCACAAACATCAGAACTATTGGCAGTTACATCTGTTTCGAAAAACAACAATACAGAAATAAATATTTATTCCATTGCCTACCCACCTCTGCATGTAGAGGATGTAATGCAAGCAGAAGAAGCGGAAAGTCAGTGGAAATGGTTTTTAGTTTTAATACCAATATCGTTGTTACTAGCATTTTATTTTGTAAAAAAACAAAAAGATAAAAAGGACAAGATTAAGCACAAAGTAAATGCCTATCTTAATTTTGAATACAATACATTGAAACCAGAATTAAAACCATCGTCGATAAACATGCTGGGCTATTTTCAGCTAATTGATAAAGATGGAGTTAATATTACTGGAAACTTTACGGCTACTACAAGCCAAATGTTAGTTCTCATAATTTTATATACCATCAAGAACGGACAAGGAATATCTACACAGGAACTTACCGAAATTTTGTGGCCGGATAAAGATACCGACAGTGCTCGCAACAACCGAAATGTATATATGAGTAAACTTCGCCTGCTGATTAAAAATGTGGGTGATATTGAACTTATTAATAAGAATAATTATTGGTCGGTTAATATTGGAAATGATGTTTTTTGCGATTATAAAAACGTAATGTATTTGATTGATCAAGTTAAAAAGCAGCATAACTCAGCGCTAGATTTAGTTAATGAGTTAGTAATTATTGCATCTAGAGGTGTGTCTACTGCCCAATTTTCAGGAAGAATGGATTGATGCGTTTAAAGGCGACTATACAAATCTAGTAATCGAAACCCTATCGGCGCTTTTGCAAAACAAAGAAATTTTACAAGATCAAATATTGGTGTTGCGCATTGCGGATGCCATTTTGAAACATGACAGTATCGACGAAGACATTGCCAAACTTAAGGTTGGCACTTTATTTAATTTGGGTAAAAAAAGTCAGGCAAAACTATAAAGTAAGTCGTAACGGACTTCGCGTTGGCGACATTCTAAGTAATTTCGACGAAAAATATAAAATTGCCACCGACCGCCACAAAGAAATTTTGAAACAGCATAATTTCGCATACGAATTGGAAGAGTTAGAAAAAGCTTGGTTCGAAGGAGTAGAATGCATGAAACGCTTCGAATTAATTGACAGCGAACATTTTGTAAACGGCGCATTGAAAAGTGGCAAAAAAGTGTAACTTCATCCAATACAATTTGCGCAGGCGCTTGTACAGGTTTGGGTGTTGCTCCTCGCAGCATTGGCGAAGTATATGGCATTTTTAAGGCTTATTGCACGCGTGTAGGCAGTGGCCCTTTCCCAACTGAGCTGTTCGACGAAACAGGCGAGAGCATGCGTCGCATAGGCTTTGAGTTTGGTTCTGTTACAGGCCGCCCACGCCGTTGTGGTTGGATTAATCTTGTTGCACTCAAATACGCCGTAATGATAAATGGAGTTACACAGCTCATAATGATGAAAAGCGACGTAATGGACGGTTTTGATATGAT
>JAIFKX010000274.1 GCA_020049335.1 Paludibacter sp.
TCGGCAGTAATATCGGTGATATAACCTTCCAGCAAATCCATCAGATACACTTTGTTGTAGGCAGCAGCCACGTTTTGCTGTGTAAATTTCAAGGTATAATCCGTGTCCTGACCAGCTTGGAAACCCAGATAGGTTTCGTTGATAGTGGGCACTGCATTAATCTGATAATTTCCATCCTTTTCCATGGCAAAAAGCTGTGGATTAAGCGCCGACCCCATCATTTTAAATCCATCCCAACCATTATCGAAGTTTCGGGTACACGCTGGTTCGGTAAATATCCACATACGGTCGGCAGCATGAGCACTGGTTACATCGATGCGGGTAATTACTTTTTCGTCGGTATCATTGTTGCGTGGTGATCGTTGCATTTCGCTATTAATTTCCAACCCCAACCCAAAATAATCAATAACAAACGATCCAGCGGTTTCATTGATGCTTTTCATTAAGAATCCTTGCATAGATGGAATTTGTGCCGGAATTCCTGCATTGCCCGCTGTTAAAGTTGTAGAGACCGTATATTGGCCTGGTGCATTTCGATCATAAGATGTTTGATTTTCCCAGTTGCTATAAGTACCAGTACTGAATAGATAGACAGATTTTTCTGTGTTTTCACCGAAAATTATACCTTTTATATATATGGCTGCTGTATAAGGATTGCCAAAAATATGCTGTCCTGGATATTTAGCTCCAATGGTATAGGGTAGCGTTCGTTCAAAATTAGCATTCGTCAATTGACCTTTGAATGAATACAATTTAGCTTCTTCTTGTGTAATTTCATAGCCCGTGCCCGAAGTCAATGTAGAATCGGCAGTTTCCATTTTCCAAAGGTTAGCATCGTCGACTGCTGTTTCATTGTGTCGGCGAACTATGCAATTGTCGAAAACAGGAGAATAGGCCAATGTTTGTACTGGAATACCAAAATACTGCCAATTATAACGGCTACCACTTGGCTTAGTCAAATCCCAACTTGCTTTGGAGTACATTTCTACTGTGGCCGAAGGAGCTCCGAAGGCATAAGCAAATGTTGCATTTGGCAATGACGGACTGGCTTTAATCACTAGACCATCTTTTCCTGCATTATTTGTAATTGTTCCTTCTATTAATAAAGATTGAGCAGCGTTTAATGTCAATTTAGCTTCTTCGTTAATTGTTAAACCACCCAATGTTAAAATGGCATTTGGAGAATTGGTAATTGTGCAAATACCATTAATTATTGGATAATCATCGGTTGTTGTAGGTACTTCCTTCACGCTCCAATTTTCTTTATCCTCCCAATCTCCAGTGCCTGTAAATACAGGAACGTTTGTAAAGGTTGCTTCATCCGTTAAAATTGTTTCATTATCTTGATTTACTACATAACCTCTATAATAAATGGTCGTGCTTCGGGTTAATCCACTTACATCTACCGTAAATGTTCCACCCGTTGTTCCACCCGCTGAAGTTTTATTGTCGGTAATTGTAACTCCCGTAGAAGTACTCCAGTAAATTCCTCTATCAACAACCGGTGCATCGGCAGGGGCAATGGTTGCACCAAGCGTAGCGGTGGTAAGTTTGATAGCGGTGGCAGTAGAAAGGGTAATGCTATAGGTTCTGAATGTTACTTCATCTCCATAACTTGTACCAGCACTATTGGTGGCATACGCCCGTACATAATAGGTAGTATTGGCAGCTAAATTAGTCATCGAACAAGTAAATGCCCCAGTGGCAGAAGCTGCTCCATTATCTGTCTTACTATTATCAATTGTTGGCGAACTACTTGTGCTCCAACATACGCCGTGAGCGGTTGGATTAGGAACACCCAAATTGGTGATATTTCCATTGCCGGTGGCTGATTTGGAGGTTATGCTGCTTACTGCTTGTGTGGTAACAGTAGGTACAGGAGTTACAAATCCTAAATTTATTGTCCGGAAAATATTTTCACCTGAAAAATCAGGAAAAGCTGCATTTGCCATAGTACAATACACGCTATCAGTAGGTGTTTTCAGAAAAGTAAACACTCCATTTGTTTCAGAATAATCTGTACCTTTAATAAGAGCTTCATTGGATGTTTTTTGATACCAAGCATAAACTGTAGTTTGAGAATCTCCATTTACATCTTTAACAGTAAGCTGACTATTCAAATCTACCTTGCCATTATTTGCACTTGTCAATAGATTTTTTTGAGGTGCATATAAGTAACCAATACTTGAATTCAATGGAGGTAATGTTGAAAGGCTAAAATTATTTAACTCACAAGATAAATAATCTAACTTTCCTATTTTGCTTAAATCCAATTCAGATAGTTGATTGCCGGAAATAATTAATCTTTTTAACAAAGCATTGTTGTATATATTTATAGATGTTAAGCCCTGATTACCTATTTGTAAATTATTCACTTCTACGTCATATATTTTGACTATATCTTCGGCTTTATACGAATTTGTTTTAAATTCAAACATATATCCAAATCCGAGAACTTCAACTGGCACTCCATTGCCCCAGTCTATAAAATTGTAATGATTATTACTGTTCGAATAAACTCGAGTAATAGATAAATTTCCGTTTTTTGCCGAAGTAAACGTTAATGCAACAGGAGGTAATGTTGTAAAAGTTTTATCCAATCCGTTGGTTGTTCCACCCAAATTTACACCCACTACACGATAATGATAAGTTGTGTTGGGTGTTAAATTTGTTAGCTCAGAACTTACTAGTGTAGCTGATGTACCTGTTGCCGAACTTGGCGTTGCCGTTACGGTTGTACCATAGGCAGTGGTGGTACCATATTCAAACGTAACATCAGTATTTATGTTACTTGCATTAATTGTACCGTTAAGAGTAGCAGCAGATGAAGAAATACTGCTAGCTGAACTTGTTGTTGCAATTGGTGCTTCATTCACATCGTTGATGGTAATTGTAAACGCCTTTTCAAAATACAATACCCCGCTTTGGTCGGTAGTGCGAATACGTACCGAATAACTGCTTTTTGTTTCAAAATCAGGACTGGATTTTATCTCCAATTTACTACCATTGATATTAAAAGAGGTATTGTCGGCACTTCCATTACCATCAACTAATGTGTAAGTAAATGTATTACCAGCATCGGGGTCGGTCGAACTCAATGTTCCAACTGTTGAATTGGCCGTTACATTTTCGTTAATGGCAATGGCAGATAGGGCAATGTCCGTCGGTGCAGAATTTGGAATAAATGGCGTAATACTGTTTGATTTAGAAGAAGCTAAGCTTGTTCCCGCAGCATTCGTTGCTGTAACGGTAAAAGTATAAGCAATTCCATTGGTTAAACCTGAAATTGTTATCGGGCTTGAAGTTCCTGTGGCTGTGAGACTTCCGGAGCTGGAAGTAACGGTATAACCTGCAATGGCACTTCCACCATTCGAAGTTGGAGCAGTAAAACTTACTGTTGCTTGACCGTTTCCGGCTGTTGCTGTGCCGATTGTTGGTGCGTTTGGAACCGTTATTACCGTTCCACTAACTGTTACTTTTTTATCAGCAACACCCGTCGAAGAACAAACCACATCGCCCGAAGGAGCACCTGCGGAAGCAGATGTTGCAATCCGTACTTCTATGGTTTTGGTTGGAATGCCTCCTGTTGCAGATGTAAATTGTACCGATGAGCCAAAACTACCCGTGTTGTTTTCTCTAACTTCATAACCTGTAGGTGCTGTAACTGTCAAATTCAACATGGTTGCCGAAACACCGATTGTAAAGGTTTGAGATGCCGATACTGTTCCGCTTTTGGTAGAAAAGCCACTTAGCGTAGTTGGCGATGGTGTTGTTATCGAAAAGAAATCTTTCCATTGGTTTTCTGCGGAATAGTCTGTATAAGAATTGGTTGGGACTATTAATCTGCAAGTTGATTTGTTGACTCCTGAGAATACGTCAGTTGATGTTGATAAATCGATAGGTGAGGTAGGATTTGCGTATATAGAAACAAGTCCATTGCAATCACTGAAAGCATATCCTCCAATTGTTGTTACCTTATCTCCTAAAGATAAGCTTCCGGCAAAATTACTACATCCTGAAAACGCAAAATCACCAATAGAAGTTACTGAATTGGGAATAGTCAAATTACCCGTTAGCCCAACGCACTGATAAAAAGCATAATCACCAATGGAAGTAACACCTTCTGGTATAGTCAAACTATTTGACAACCCACTACAACCACGAAATGCATTACTTCCAATTGATGTTATTGAAGTTGGCATTGTAACAGATGTTAATGAAACTTTAGCATCAAAATATTGACCGCAAAATGCCGAAACTGGAATTTCATTTGCAGGATCCTCTATAACTTACAAACGTTGCTCCACTTAAATCCAATACCGCCAGTTTCAGCATATCATCCCGCATAAATCTAAAATCGCGAGCATCGATGTTGCCTGTAATTGTTAATTCAGTTAAGGTTGATTTATCTAATCCGGCATTCGTTATTATTTCTTCTAATTTACCAGCGGTTGAAATAATACCAGATACCCAAGTTAGTGTTTCACTACTTGTAGCAGTGCCTCCGGCTGTAGTCACACTAATAGTTCCCGTAGTTCCAGCATTTACAATAGCAGAAATCTGAGTATCCGAATCAACCGTAAATGATTTTGCTGCCGTTTCACCAAAGGTAACAGATGTGGCAGCCGTAAAGTAAGTTCCCGTAATGGTTACCGTTGTTCCTTTTCCGGCTTTATCAGGAGTAAAGGAAGTAATAATTGGTGCTGCCTTTTGTGTTACTGTAATCTTTTTAGCAGCAACACCAACCGCCGATAATGTAACTTCGGCAACTCTATCGGCACCAGTATTGGCACTTGCCGTTAATGTTAACTGCGCATTACCAAAAGTCGCAGTATTGGGACTTACCGATAGCCACGATTGATTGGAGGCGGCAGTCCAAGTTGTATTGGAAGTTACATAGAGCAGCGCTTTGCTATTGGCAGCAGCAGCCACTTGTGCAGTGGATGCTACTATAACAAAAACATCATCACCCGGATTCACAACTTGTGCTTGCATGTATGCACTATTATTCCATGTCGAAATAAATAATATCAAACTTAAACCAAGAACTTTAAAAGTTCCATTTAAACTCATTCTTTTTTTCATTTTCGTACGTTTTTTAGCGAATTATAATTTTTTCTATTACTTGATTTATACCGTTTTGAGCTTTTGCCAAGTAAGCTCCAGGAATTAATCCCTGTGTGGAAATATAGGTTACTTTGTTGGCATTGTAGGGAACTATTTTCAATACAATTCCTTTCAAATCGTAAAGCGTTAATGTGCCTTTTTGGTCGCTCAGGTTTTCGACAAACAAGGTTTGGTTCGAATTGTAAACTTTTAACTGACCGTTGCCAATTTCTGTTTTACCGGTTGTGAAGCCAATATTTGTAACAATTTTGAA
>JAIFKX010000184.1:0-1513 GCA_020049335.1 Paludibacter sp.
CCTACGTATTTTACTACTAAAGTAGCATTAGAAGCTACCGAAATGGAGAATTGTCCGTCGAAGTTGGTTACGGTACCGTTGGTAGTGCCTTTTTCGAGAATGTTGGCGCCAATAATGGGGTCGCCCGTCTGTGCGTCTTTTACCACGCCTGTTACAGTTAGCTTTTGTGCCTGCGCTGTTATCGTTACCGAGAACAGAAGCATAGAAAATAAAAGCACACTGATTTTTTGTTTCATGTTTGCGATATTCATTTATTATTAAATTTAGAGGTTTTAAATAAAATTATTAATGGTTAATTATTAGTTGTTAATGGTTAATTCTCCCGATAGTTACCGGGTTAGTAATTCGTAATTCTTAATTCCTAATTCCTAATTCGTAATTCCTAATTCGTAATTCCTAATTATTTAGTTATTGGGCTGATTTTTATTGCGCTACCACCACCCGGGGCGATATTGATTTTTAAAACCTGATTTGGTTTCACTTTAATTTTTCGAATGTTATAGCTCATCGGGTTTGTTTTCCAGTTGGCAGTTTTGCTATCTTCGTAAATGGTAGCTTCGTATTTGGCGCCTGCTGGCAAAAACGATAAGTTGACGGTTGCTACTCTCGCATTTTCATCGGTTATTGTACCTACAAACCATTCATCTTTGTTTTTAGTTTTGCGGGCAGTTGTTATATAGTCGCCCGGTTCGGCTTCCAGAATCCAAGTATTGTCCCAATCGATGGCTACATCTTTTATAAACTGAAAAGCGTCGCTGAAACGTTCGTAATTTTCGGGCAAGTCGGCAGCCATTTGTAGTGGACTGTAAATAGTTACATAGTACGCCAACTGTTTGGCTAAAGTGGTACCTGTCTGTCCTTTATTGTTCGGATCGTAGTAGCTAAATACGGTTTGTAAAATGCCTGGCGTGTAATCCATCGGCCCTCCCATCAATCGTGTGAAAGGCAAAATAGTAGTATGTTCGGGTGCTAAACCGCCCATTGCTTCGTATTCGGTGCCGCGAGCCGACTCCTGCGCTATCCAGTTGGGGTAGGTGCGATTCAGTCCCGTTGGGCGAATGGCTTCGTGCGAGTTCACCATTACTTTGTATTTGGCAGCTGTTTCGGCAACTCGGCGGTAATGATTTACCATCCATTGTCCATCGTGATATTCGCCTTTGGGGCGTATGTAGCTTACATATCCTGTTTTTACGGCATTGTAATTATTATCGTTCATAAACTGAAATGCATCTTTCATGTGCCGTTCGTAATCCACTGCCGAAGCTCCCGTTTCGTGGTGCATCATTACGCGCACTCCCTTTTGTTTGCCATATTCGCTCAACGCTTTCACATCAAAATCTTGATAAGGCGTTACAAAATCGTATAAATGTTCGCGTTTGGCATTAATCCAATCTTCCCAACCTATGTTCCAACCTTCCACCAATACTTGATCAAAACCATGTTTGGCCGCAAAATCGATGTATTTCTTTACATTTGCAGTGTTGGCAGCATGACGGCCATTTGGTTTGAGTTT